>NZ_UCNZ01000015.1:0-6456 GCF_900474245.1 Synechococcus sp. UW179B | reverse complement strand
GCTGCCAGCCGTTAGCGCCGGAGCGCTGCTGGATGGTGGTAGTCATGAGAACGGAAAAGAGCCTGTGGGACGAATCCCGGTGGCGAATAAAGAAGGTCGGTTAACCCGACAGAAGCAATGTAACGGAAGTTTGCGGAGCTGACACGGAATGGGCGCGGAGACTTTCTGATCCCTCCGATCAGCTCAGCTGATCACGCTTGTCCTGGAGTGGGTGATGGCCTGAAGGCAATGCCTGAAGCCAAGATCTGAGAGGCAGGGCGATGCTGGAGTTCTTGGCAAACGGCCATAAAAAAACACCACGCGGCGGTGGTGTGATCCTTGCTGATGGCAGCAAGGCGTTGGGCGTCAGGGTTCAGATGGCTCCGGTGGCGGCCACCGGCTGATCACCCAGAGAAAACAAAAAACATCAGCAGTTACAGCACAGCAAAGCCGGAAGTACAACGAAAGAGAAGAAAACAAGACTTACAAAGTCTTGAGGGTTCGCATTTCGCAAACCCTCAAAAACATATTCCTACCAAAGCGAGAACATCAAGAAGCTTCCAATGGACTAATTTCATTAATCTAGGCAGCCAAATAAATGCTGAAAAAGGAATTATCATTTCTAAGATTAAACTGTTATCAAGGATTAAATGTTCATTGTAAAACGACCTAATGATGATACGATCGGTAATGTCAAAGTAGACAGTTGTCCGGATTCGCCAATGACAAAAATACTTCTCGTAGAAGACAATGAGATGAATCGCGACATGCTCTCTCGTCGCTTGACGCGAAAAGGATTTGAAGTGGTAATTGCCATTGACGGAGGCGAGGCTTTAGATGTAGCTAATTCTGAATCTCCTGATATTATTTTAATGGATATGAGCCTCCCGGTGATTGATGGATGGGAAGCAACCAGGAGATTGAAAGCAGACGAAAAAACATGCGACATACCAATTATTGCTCTAACTGCGCATGCCATGACGGGTGATCGCGAAAAATGCGAAGAAGCAGGCTGCGATGACTATGACACCAAACCAATCGAGCTTAAAAGATTACTCGAAATAATACAAAATCAAATCAATCGCGTAAGCTGAGCAATACACAACTGTCTAATTGTACATTTGCTGTGACAAAACTATAACCCTGTCATCATCATTAAGAACCCAATTTTGATTGATATCGGGACTTAGGTTAACCTCTATGCCGTTCTTTCTTGATAGAATAACACCTATAACAGTTTCAAATTCCTTGAGTCCCATTGTAATAAGTACCGAATGCTCAACCTTTTGATTCAATAAGTGATAGTGATCAGGCGCACGAAGCGAAATCTGAATTCCACCCGCACTTAAGAGCTCACGATAAACTGGACCGATAACAGGATACTGTGAGATTTGCGCCATAACGGTACTCACTAAATTAGTACTCACAACAATTTCAGAAGCAATAGAATCTCTAACCAATTCACGATTGCGACTATCCTTCAACTCAAGAACAATTCTTGGTATATGAATATTTTTGGCATGATTAATGATGTCACCCAGCATAAGTATGGTCATAATCGACCGTGCATCAGCATCGCCACCATCCGACTCATCAGCCAAAACAAAAATACAGTCAAATTGAGAATGAATCATTTCTTTTAGAAGAGATCGACTAACCGTATTTCCCTTCTGAACAACAAGATCTAATTTAGGAAAAACAAGACGTTCATCAATCTCGATTTGCTCAGCTGAATGACTAGAAATTAACTTAACCATCGTGCGAGAAAGCGCATGACCATTAAGCTCAGTAAGAATCTCATCCAGAAGAGAGTTGGTACCAAGAATCAAAACGGAATCAAAATGATTACTGTTAGGCTTAAGGCCACCAGCATCAGACAAAGATATCTCATTAAGTTGATTTGTCCTAGCACTTCTATGAATTAATGTAGGCTCAATATGTGACAACAATACAATATCTTCTTCTTCTTCAATTTCATAACTTGGTTCAATATTTAAAGCTGAAGCAGTACGCTTAATCCCTTCACTCTCCTCAACCCAACTAACCCCGATTGGTACTGCAGAATGGGTAAAGAACAAAAGACTCGAGAACTGCTTTCCAACAGCTTCTGGCATAGATTGAACTTTTATACCTTTTAATTCTTGATTCAGAATGCATTCAAATACATCAACAACTCCTGGTTGTCGAGCAGCTTGAACCAATAGTCGGCTTGCAAAATCATCAGTTGAAACAATTGAGGCTCTACCACGGCTTGCAATTCTCGCTATTTCTGTATTTTCTCTAGCACAAATTTCACACACAATGGATGGTTCAATTACAGATCTAGAAAAGCCTCGTTTACTATCGTTATCCGAAATGTCAGTATTCCTAAGAATACCCTCTAGTACAAGCAAAGTCTTGATAGCTTCAACATCAGATGGAGAATCATATTTATCTATTTGCTGCTCCACGTCTAATGTATGGGCAACAACTATAATGCTTCGAGCATGTCGAATAGAAATCCTATACAACTCATAATTACGACTTGGAATACCTTTTCTCAGGACTAATTTTTTACCGTTGATTACTATACCTTCACATCGTAGCTCTTCGCGCATGAAAGAGAGCTCACAGGGAGCCAAAACAACAATAACAGTATCTTTATAGATGCTCAGTAGGTTCATAATTAAACCTGGAACGCTGGGTCCCCAACCCAAAACAACAACATGCTTATTTTCAACAACTTGTGTATTACCTAATTCAAGCTGGGCAAGTCTCTGTTGAATAGAGGCACTTATAAGACCAATTAATGCTCCTAAAAAAACCAAACCACCAAGTGAAATCAGTAATGAAACAATAAGAACAGAAAGAGGTGCGCCATAGTTATCAGCAAATGCACCCGGATCTAATACATGTTTAATGGACCACCAATAACTGTCAATCCATCCACCATACTGATTGTCTATACCTTCAGCCGATAAAGAATCCTTAGAGAACAACCCCAAATGTGTAGATTGTGCACCAATAAGAATTAACGTGAGTGTTCCAACAGCAAGAAGTAAAAAAGGTATTTTAGTATCTGACGAAAAGGAACGATTCAAACGATATCCAATCCAAGAAAATCTCAAAAATAGTGTTTTTAATATAGAATGAATGTGAGATCGGAATTGATTCATTTTTTATGATTCCTCACTCTCACAAGGGAACGGAAGCGAATCAAGAGCACGAACCACATAGTCGGCTAAATTTTCGCGTAGATAGCTACCCTTTGCAAAGACATGCAATGAGTGAAATGCTAGTTTTTCCCTTTCTTTATTAGTCAAGTCTTTAGCTGAAATAATGACAACTGGGGTTTGCTTCCAGGCTTCAGTCTCGAGCAAGTGATCAAGGAATTCAAAACCATCCATCTCAGGCATCATTAAATCCAAAAGTATTAAGCCGGGATTTACTTTGCCTATTAAATCAAGTGCTTGTCGACCTCCACTAGCCTCAAATATTTCAACACCAGTAGACTCTAATTGACGCTTGATAAGATCCCTTGCATCACTCTCATCATCAACAATTAAAACGCTACCGTTCCCATTTATACCAACAAATCGTGACAATATCTTGAGAAGTTGATCTCTTTGAATGGGCTTATTGAGAAAATCAGAGGCTCCAAGTGAATAAGCAAACTCTTCGCCTTCATTAATTGCTGCCATAACAACAGGAATATTTCTTGATTCGGTATCATCCTTTAATTGGTTTAGGATAGACCAATCATCAGTTCCAGCGATTGTCACATCCACGATGATGATAGAAGGACAAATTTCCCTAACAATACCTAGAGCTTCTATTCCGTAACCAGCCTCTACAACATTTAACCCCCTTCCTCTAAGTGTATGAGAGATTACTTTTCTGGCTCCTTCATCATTGTCAATAACTAAAACAACAGGCCTAGATTTAGCTTCTGAGTTTGATGACGAGATGTTTGTCCCCGAGGGATGAGAGGGAGATTCAACCTCTTTCTCTTTTTTGATAACAGCCTCAGGTATCGAAACAACAAATTCACTACCCTTTCCAATTTCACTTTTAACTACGATATTACCTCCCATCATTTCACAAAATCGACGAGTGATAGTAAGTCCCAAGCCAGTCCCACCATAATTTCGAGTTGTAGAATCATCTGCTTGCGAGAAAGAGTCAAATATACGTGAGATATGATTTTCATTCATGCCAATCCCGGAATCAATAACAGAGAAAACTATCCAATTAATGTTTTCCTTGAATTCTTGTGAAACAATGAGTCGGATATCTCCAGACTCTGTGAACTTACTTGCATTACTCAACAAGTTAAATAATATTTGCCGCGACTTCGTCATGTCAGCATACATAGTATCTATATTCAATAAATATTCAACTTCAAGTGTATTCCCTTTTTGGTGAATTAAAGGTCGCGTAGTGCCTATGACATCATCGATCATATCTTTAATCGCAAATCTCTCGAGAAATAATTCCATTTTTCCTGCCTCAATTTTGGAAAGATCAAGTACATCATTAATTAGAGAAAGCAAATGTTTTCCAGCAGAATTAATTTTTTTCAAATCTGGAATTATATTTTCTTGACCGGTATCTTCAGCCTCTTCTTCAAGCATCTCACTATATCCAATAATGGCATTCATAGGTGTTCGCAGTTCGTGACTCATTTTTGCTAAAAAATCACTTTTCGCACGATTTGCTTCTTCTGCTTCATCACGTGCTTGTATAACAGCAGCTTCGGCATGCATTCTGCTTTCACTCATTTTGTTCAAGGTCACTGCCAATTGATCATGTGTAGACCGTTGAACAAGGCGATAACCAAAATCACCTTTAGCTACTGCTGCACTCATATTTGAGATAGATCTAAAATAGTCAACCAAATTATTAAAACTGATAGCCAAAAGTCCTGTTTCATCCTTTGCATTAGTATCAATTTCATTTTCTATGCCAAAATCTCCAACAGCAACTCGATTAGAAACATCTACAACATGACGAATTCGTCCAGATATATTAGTAGTAATCAACAGGGAAATCACTATTACTATAGCTACAGCTACAAAAGTAATAATTAAAATACCAGCTATTTTGGCCTGAATTGGAGCAACAACAGATGCCTCAGATTTGCGGATGACAACCATCCACTGACCAGTTGAAACTGGTGCAGAAGCATAATAATATTTTTCATCATCAAGAGGATCTACGGCAAGTCGAAAAGAAGGGATCCTTTTATTTTGATAGAGTTGACCAAAAAGTTTATTGTATTTAGTAATTGATATCGACTTTGTTCGCAATTGTTGCTTGGAGTTTCTATCCTTTAAATTTCCCTCAGTCGTAGAAGCTACAAATTTCCCCTCTCTACTTATCAGGAACACATCGGCCTTATCGCGCTCTCTTATTTCTTTCAAGGAATTCACGATATCTGACAAAGCACGATCAACACCCGCAATACCTTTAAACTCACCATCAATAATGATAGGATAAGTCTGCTCAACAATCATTTTACCTTCATACATATAAGGTTCAGTTATCATCGCTTGTGGTTTGCCTGAGGCAATAAAAAGATCCTTGCAGCCATTGTAATAAAGGCTCGTTTCCATATTAACTAATGGTTCTAACTCAAGACTATTATTATTGTCATGATCATGAAACCAGTAAGGTAAGAAGCGTCCATTTTTATTAATCGAACGCTGTTCAAGAAGATTAGTTTGTACTCTTATTGCTTTTTTATCCTGGTTGTCTGCATTCGGTTCATAACCAAAATAAGCTGCTGTAAATTCCGGAAATGTCTTGACAATCGATTTGGCATATTGAATCGATTCTGTACGTCTTCCAAAAAGCCCATCTTGTTGTGCGAGAGCCATGACCTTTACAGCAAGTATTGCTCGCGTATTGCCAATATCAATATCTGTAGCCACTTTATCTACAAGACCCCTCATGTTTTTTTCATTCAGAGATTTCAACGATCCATACTCATCCGCAATCACATAAATCAATATACCTAATAAGATTGAGACAGAAGGAACGACACCTAAAAAAAGCATTCTCCCGGTAATGCTTCTATGGAATGGAACATGATTCCTTGTCACAGGACTCTCTTCTTGCAAATGTCATTATTGCAATGATTGCACTTTTGAAACGGTTTTGCAATATATCAAAGTTGAATTGTCATGCTTTCAATGTCTATTCAATAACCATTCGTTTACAAGTATGATGCAGAAAGCAGTTAGCCATAACTTCAAAGCAAAAGCAAAAGTAAAATCTCTGATCAAATCAACTGTAAAACAATGTTTTCATCAAGTCTCTCCTAGAAGCAATAAAATTATCATTCAAATCTTTAAGTCATCCCAAGCAAGCATCGCACTAAAATCATTTGCCGCTCGCACTAAGGCTTCCTACCTTGTTTGTTTGTTGTTTGAGGGATGGGAAGGCACAAAAAAGCCCCCTCGTGAGAGGGGGCTTTCTAGTTCAGTTGATCTGAAC
>NZ_UCNZ01000003.1:0-21967 GCF_900474245.1 Synechococcus sp. UW179B | reverse complement strand
CACCGGTAAGGCCGAGATGACCATTGGTGCCACATCCTATGGAGGGGATGAAACCAATTCCCTTCAAGATGAAGATGGAAATTATTTAGGCGACACGGGAACAACGTTCTCGTATCGCACCTCCCTCAACCTCAATACAAGCTTCACCGGAAAAGATCTGCTCTACACCCGCCTGAGAACGGGTAACTTCAACAACAATGCATTCTCCGGCAGCGGTTACACCGGTAAGCAAACACAAATCGAAGCATCCAAGAGCAGCGCAAACAGCCTGAAGGTGGACAAGCTTTGGTATCAGTTTCCCCTAGGAAACGATTTCCAAGTGTTTGCTGGCCCCCTGATCGAAAACTATTACATGCTGGCCGCCACTCCTAGCGTTTACAAGCATGTGCTTAAGCAGTTCAAGCTCGGTGGCTACTACGGTGCCTACGGCGCGAGTACATCACCTGGTGCAGGGATCAACTGGATCAGCAACAGAAATTCTAATTACCTCGATCCTAAGTTCAAAGTTAGCGCCAACTATGTCGCTAAAAATGGCACCAAAAGTGATCCCAATGACGGTGGTATTGCAGGCGATCGTTCCAAAGGGAAGTTCCTTAGCCAAATTGCCTACGGAACACCCTCATGGCAAGTCTCTGCTGCCTATGCCTATTCCCAGGCAGGCATGACTGTTGGTGGCGGTGGAACCAAAGCTGGACTGAATAAAGGTGGTTATTCTGATGCCAATCAGTTCAATTTAAATGCTTACTACCAGCCCTTAGACAGTGGTTGGATTCCTAGCATCAGTGTTGGTTGGAGCATCACCAGCTTCAACAACAAAGAGGGTTTTGATGCTGGTGATGTCACGCAATCTCAAGGTTGGCTTGTTGGTCTTAACTGGCCAGATGCCTTCATGCGCGGCAACCGTTTAGGGTTTGCTGTGGGTCAACCTCAGTTCGCGACAGCTCTGAAAAATCAGGGTAAAGATGGCAATGGATATGCAGACGATGGCAACTATGCTTTCGAACTGTATTACGACTTCCAGGTCACCGATAACATCACGGTGACGCCTGCTTTGTTCTACTTGAGTCGTCCGTTCGGCCAACAAACAGGATCGAGTGCCTCCACAGGTGGTGCTGGTGCCGACACCTTCAGTACCTTGGGTGGTCTGGTCTTGACGACATTCAAGTTCTAAACCATCAATCGCTTGTTTAGTCTCAAGGAGGGGTTAACCCTCCTTTTTTGATGATTTATTTCCATGAAAAAGGAGGGTTGAACAAACCCTCCTACAAAGCCCTATAGCAGGCTTCGCCTTACCAACAATTCTCACCCTCACCAATGGGAATACAAATATCTTGCTCTGCGGCTTTTTTAGCAGCGGCCTTGGCATCAGCATCCTTTTTAGAGGCTGCATCAAGATCTTGGTCCGTGGACCATTCCTGAAGGCCTCCGCCGGGCGCTTGATCCGCCTGAACGGGTTCCACGCTTGCTAGCTGACCTGACAATGCAGCTGCACTAGCAAGAAAGATGGAAAGAGCCGTCGTCTTTTTCATGAAATTGGTGCATCCACCTCAGTTTACTGAACAGAATGCAATGGCCCGAATCTTTTTATACATGCCTAGCCACCTAATCTCCGTAACAGGTTGGTGTAGGCCAAGAAGATCAAATCAAGTTCGTCACTACGACCGTGCTTTGCCAAAACCGCTCGCGCACCACTTTCCAGCTGAAACAAACAAAGGCGATCATTTTCAGCCTGCACATAACTCTCAATCCAACCCACACAAACCGTGCGAACACCTCTCGTGACAGTACAAACGCGATGCAACGATGTACTTGGATAGATCACAATTTCACCCTGCTTAAGCCTGATCGGAAATGACTCAGAAATACTATCGATCTCCAGCTCACCACCCTCATACCTCGTGTCATCCGTTAAGGAGAGCGTAAAAGATAAATCACTTCTTCCACTGCTCATATAGGCATTATCAACATGGGTGTCATACCCACCTTCCTTTTCTGTTTTTGTAATTAAGAATCGGTGAAGCTTGCGAGGAAGGCAAAATCCTTTCACGACTGGATGGTTCCACATGGCATGTTCGACACGCTCATGGATGACTTTTCGCAATGGAGAATCGTAGATAATTTGTAAATTTCTTTTTCCTCCCTTCGCGTGAGCACCAGCGGTGAGTGAACCATCCTGCCATTCTGCTTGCTGAGCAAGTTTCTCAAGCAAGTTTTCACAGGTTTCTTGGTCAAGTAATGGCAAGCGCAAATGATTCATTGTTCAGCCCTTTCATCTCTGGCATGGTTGACGAGCATGGTCATGTGACAAATGATTCGGTTGCATCCCAACAGGCTCCTATAATAAAAGATGCTGCTTTATTGAGATGAAACGTTTTTTGTTTCTCACATCTCTTTTGCCACTCGTTCTTCATACACCAGCACTTGCGGCAGGAGAAGTGAGAGTGTATTCAGGTCGTCATTACAATACTGACCGTCAAGTTTATAAAAAGTTTTCAGATCAAACCGGCATTAAGGTTCGCTTAGTGGAAGCCTCAGGGATTTCATTGGTTCAAAGGCTAAAAAGTGAGGGAAAAAACACAAAGGCAGACGTCATCATTTTAGTTGATGCTGCACGCATCAACAATGCAGCCAATGCTGGACTCTTTGGAACCATTCAATCGTCGTCTTTAAATAAATCTGTTCCTTCTCGTTATCGAGATCCCAAGAAAAGATGGTTTGGTCTAACGCGACGCGTACGCTCGATCATCGTGAATCCAGCCATCGTTGCCCCATCCTCAGTGACATCATATGCAAAACTTGCAAGCCCATCTTTAAAAGGCAAAGTATGCCTAAGAAAGCGTAAGAATGTGTACAACCAATCACTGGTTGCTGATCAATTAGCACTGAAAGGGACTGGCAAGGTTAAATCTTGGCTAAAGGGTCTTACCCGCAATGTGAGTCAGCCCTATTTTGGCGGTGATATCGGATTGATCCGTGCTGTTGCCCAAGGCCAGTGTGGTGTTGGAATTGTGAATCATTACTACCTGGCGCGCATGAGAGCAGGAGTTAACGGAAAAAAAGATCAGCAATTTGCCAACAAAGTTAAAATCGTAATGCCAAAACCTGCTCACGTTAATATCAGCGCTGCAGCGATTTCACGCTATTCGAACAACAAAAAAAATGCGATTAAGTTGATTGAGTTTTTAGCATCTCCTCAAGGAAGTTCTGGGCTAGCTGGACCCACCTATGAGTTCCCACTTAAAGGGGTTGGAGGATCAACATACTTGAAGGGAATGACAAAATTCACTCCTGATCGAGTCACGATTTCGCAGCTAAGTAACTACAACAAACAAGCTATCCAGCTCATGACCGAGGCTGGATGGAAATAAGCTTGTCCAATACATAACCAAACAAGGCAGGATCTGGTTCAGCATGATCCAGATCTGCCAAGCCAAGCTCCTCGAGCCGGTCCGATACTTGTTGCTCCAACTCCGCTGGTCGGCTTAAGGGTTCACCCCATTCATGATTCTTCTCAGGTCCGATCTTGGTGGTGGCATCAACGGCCATTCTTCCGCCAAGTCCGAGTTGTTCGCTAGCAAAATCGAGTGTATCAAAAGGAGTATTTTCTAAGACAAATAGGTCTCTCTGAGGATCCACTTGGGCAGCGATAGCCCAAACAACCTGACGGGGATCCCGCACATTGATGTGCTTATCAACCACGACAACAAACTTCGTGTAAGTAAATTGCGGGAGAGCACTCCAGAAAGCCATCGCAGCTCGTTTTGCCTGACCTGGATAGGCTTTATCAATAGAAATAACTGCCAATTTATAACTTAGCGCCTCCATTGGCAGGAAGAAATCTCTGATTTCAGGGATTTGTTGACGCAAAATTGGCGTATAAATTCTGTTTAAAGCAATGGCCAGCATCGCCTCTTCTTTCGGTGGCCGGCCACTGAATGTGGTGAGAAAAATCGGCGACCGCCGCTGGGTCATGCAGTGGAAACGCACCAAAGGGGAATCCTCCACACCCCCGTAAAAACCCATGTGATCACCAAAGGGGCCATCTGGGCTGACCTCTCCTGGAGTAATCGTTCCCTCTAACACCACCTCACTGCAACTTGGCACCTGCAGATCAATTGTTTTGCAGGGGGTGAGCCGCACTCCCTCCCCTGCATAAATTCCTGCGAACAACCATTCACTGAGTTGCACAGGGATCGGTGTTGCTGCCGCCATCACAAGCAGAGGGTGAACACCAATGGCAATGGCCACCTCCAGCTTTTTGCCCATCGCCGCTGCCTTCCGCAGGTGACGGGCCCCACCACGAACGCTCAACCAATGCACCGTCATGGTGTTCACCGATTGACGCTGCAGGCGATAAACCCCCACGTTTGGGACACCGGTTTCCGGATCTTTCGTAATCACAAGGCCCAAGGTGATCACACCACCGGCATCCCCCGGCCACGGTCTGATCAGGGGGATTTGATCGAGATTGACCTCATCTCCCAAAAAGATCTGCTGCCGGCAGGGAGGGGCGAGATCGCGGTCTGGTCGTGCCTTCACCAGGTCCCAAAACACCCTGGCGAATTGCTTGGTCTCCTTGAGGTCTTTTGGAGGCCTCGGTTGCTGAAGGATGGCAAGTCTGGATCCAAGCTCCTCGAGCTGTTCAGCCCGCTCCAGGCCCATGCTCCAAACCACACGCTCCACAGTGCCGAGCGTGTTGACGGCCACAGGCATGCTGGAGCCAATCACATTTTCAAACAGCAGGGCTGGACCACCGGCAGCAAGCACCCGATCAGCAATGGCTGCCAGCTCAAGGTCTGGATCCACGGGTGCCGTAATCCGCCGTAGCTGACCACGCTCCTCCAGCAGCTTGAGAAAGTCCCGCAGATCTCTCGTTCCAGGGCCGGGTCCAATCAAAGCCATGGAGATGAAAGGGTGATCAGGAAGCAATCTCGTTACTGTGACGCACGCTGATCGAGATCGTGGCCATGAAGGTGTCCTATTTCCACGTTGCTGGTGAAGTGCCAGACACCATCAACGGTCCAGAGGGTCCTGACGCCGCTGTTGTGATCGATGTCCTGCGCGCCACCACCACCATTGCCTGGGCGTTGCACAACGGAGCAGAGGCGATTCAAACCTTTGCTGATCTCGATGAACTGCGCTCAGAAGCCAACGCCTGGCCCGAGCAAAAGCGCCTGTTGGTAGGCGAACGGGGTGGGGCAAAGCTCGATGGATTTGATCTCGGCAATTCCCCCGTTTCCGTGGTGCCCGAGACCGTGAAGGGCAAGCGCCTGTTCATGAGCACCACCAATGGAACCCGCTCCTTGCACCGGGTCCGAGAGGTGGCCTGTGTGCTCACGGTGGCCTTGCCGAACCGGGAAGCGGTGGCAAAACGATTGATCCAGGATCAGCCCGAGCAGGTCTGGATGGTGGGAAGCGGCTGGGAAGGCACCTACTCCTTGGAGGATTCGTTAGCAGCTGGTGCCCTCGCCGAATCGCTCCTGGCTGCAGGGGCCAGCGTGGCTAACGACGAAATGCAAGCAGCACTCGCTCTGTGGGCTCAATGGAAAGACAATCCCGAGGCCTGTTTACGGATCGCATCCCATGGACAGCGCTTGATTCGCCTGGGGGATCACGACGCTGATTTCCAACGCTGTGCTGGTCTTGATCAGCTTTCGGTGGTGCCAACACAGGCTGAGCCAGGCGTGCTTCGTGCCGTTTCTGGGTAGCCGGACGGCAATAAGCCAATACCATTTGCCAATCGGAAAGGACGCACGTGAGTGACTTTTTGGCTGCGGCCCTGCAACTCACCAGCACAACTGACCCTGAAAGCAATTTTGCGGCCGCTGAAGAGCAGATCGATTTGGCGGCGCGTCGTGGCGCAGAGCTGATCGCTTTGCCCGAAAACTTTGCCTTCATGGGTGACGACGCGCAGCGACTCGAGCTGGCACCGGCATTGGCTGACCAGGCGGCGCGCTTTCTGGTCACCATGGCCCGTCGCTATCAGGTCGTGATCCTGGGTGGTGGCTTCCCCGTTCCTGTCGGTGATGGCCAACGCCACTTTCAAAGGTCACAGCTGGTAGGCCGTGACGGTCAAGTGCTGGCTAGTTACGACAAGATCCACCTCTTTGATGTGGACCTCCCAGACGGGAGCTCCTATCGGGAATCAGCGAGCTTCAGCCCGGGCACATCCCCCCCACCCGTCGTGGATGTGCCTGGACTATGTCGGGTGGGGCTGTCCATTTGCTACGACGTGCGCTTCCCTGAGCTCTATCGCCACCTCGTTGGAGCCGGAGCTGAGTTGTTAATGATTCCCGCTGCCTTCACAGCCTTCACAGGGAAGGACCATTGGCAAGTTTTGCTCCAATCACGGGCGATCGAAAACACGGCCTACGTGCTGGCTCCAGCCCAGACAGGCGTGCACTACAAGCGACGACAGAGCCACGGGCATTCCCTGATTGTGGATCCTTGGGGCACGGTGTTGTCCGATGCCGGGGTGGCTCCAGGGGCCGCCATCGCTCCCATTGACCCCAGCCATCTCCAGCGCATTCGCGGGCAGATGCCGAGCCTGCAGCACCGCCAACCCTCGCTGTTCTGAAGGGCATGGCTCCGCTGACCTTCCGCTTCAGTGCGCTCATTCTTGCGGCGGCTGTCCAAGCGTCATCCCTGCTTCTCAGCCTGCCGGCCCAAGCCGCCAGTGCCCTGGCAGCCTGGAAACTCAGTTCTTCAGGGGAGCTCCTGCTGCGCACCGCCGCGGGTGCGCGACTTCAAGCCTTCTTCGAAGCCGGGGATCGCACCCGCGGTCCAAGGGTGTGGATCGATTTTCCAGGTGAGCTCAGTCGATCGAGAAGCCTGCCCGGGTCCGGCCCCGTTCGCGAAATTCGGCTTGGCAAACCGAGCGCAGGCGAAACCCGATTGGTGATCGAGTTTCAGCCAGGGGTCGATCTCGATCCCAGTCAATTGAAATTGATCGGTACCGCTTCCAATCGCTGGAAGCTCAGCTTTCAAGGGCTTTCCACCACAGGATTAAGGCCGATCGGGGAAGGAGATCTCAACCGTGCATCCTCTGGGTCCTGGGCGGGTGGCCTGCGCATCCAACCCAGCAAAACTCCAGTGAATGCGGCGGGCTTACCCACCGTGACCCGAGGCAAATATCGCGTCGTTATCGATCCAGGCCATGGTGGTCCCGATCCCGGCGCTGTGGGAATCCGAGGGATCAGGGAAAGTGAAATCGTTCTCGATATCTCCCTGCAAGTAGCTCGATTACTGGAAGCCAAGGGGGTCCAGGTGATCATGACGCGAACAGCTGAAGTGGATGTCGATCTTCCGCCTCGGGTTTCAATTGCCAATCGGGCTGGTGCGGATGCTTTCGTCAGCATTCATGCCAATGCGATCAGCATGGCCAGGCCTGATGTGAACGGGATCGAGACGTTTTTTTACTCCGACCGTCATTCCGCCCGCTTGGCCGCTCACCTTCAGCAGCAAATGCTAAATGTGTCTCCCGGCAGCCCGAATCGAGGTGTTAAGCGAGGTCGATTTTTTGTGATTAGGCGCACCACAATGCCAGCAGCTCTCGTGGAGATGGGATTCGTCACTGGCAACATTGATTCTCCGCGCCTGGCCACCTCGTCCCACCGTCAGAGGCTGGCTTTAGCCCTTGCCACCGGCATCCTCGACTATCTGAAAGGAGTGCGTTGACCATTCGTCTCGGACTGTTTGACAGTGGCATTGGCGGGCTCACCGTCTTGCGCAGAATCCTGGAGCGTCACGGTGCCGTGCCGGTGACCTACTTAGGCGACACCGCCCGTGTTCCCTACGGCAGTCGGTCTCCTTCAGAAATCCGTTCAATTGCCGCTGAAGTGGTGGCCTGGTTGCGAGTCCAAGAGGTCTCCACCGTTGTGATGGCCTGCAACACCACCAATGCTCTCGCCAGAGATGTCACCGAGGGGCAAGCCGGCGTTCCCGTTGTAGGGCTGATTGGCGCTGCCGCTGCCCTCGTGAAAGAGTCGAGAGTGGGCGTTCTCGCGACCCCAGCAACGGTGGCCTCAGGCGCCTATCGGGAGAGCATCGAGGCGCTCCATCCAGGAACCCTGGTGGTTCAACAGGCCTGTCCTGATTTTGTTCCGCTGATCGAGGCCGGAGATCTCGGTTCCGATGAACTGCGCGAAGCGGCGATTCGATACCTCCAGCCCTTGCTTGAAGCCTCGGTTGATTCGGTGGTGCTTGGTTGCACCCATTACCCCCTGCTGGTGCCGCTGCTCGCGAACTTATTGCCTCCTCACATGCGTCTGATCGACCCAGCTGTCGCCGTCGCCACCCAACTCGATGCCTTTCTTGGCCAACCCTTGCCTGGAAGTCAAAATCAGCCGGTATCACTGGCAGCAACGCATATTTGCGTCACAAAAGACGCCGCAGGGTTTGCCGAGAGAGCCACGGCTTGGCTAGGGCAAAGGCCTTGCGTTGATCTGGTGAATCTGCAGCCATAGGTCTGCATTTCCTAGGATCTCTGCACCGAGGGGATTCATGGCCACCGTCACCGAGTTGCTGCAGCCGGTCGAGGCGGATCTTGAGATCCTGCTAAGCGACCTCCGCAGCTTGATAGGAGCCGGTCATCCGATTCTCCAGGCAGCTGCTGAACATCTTTTCAGCGCTGGAGGGAAGCGCCTCAGACCTGGAATCGTGTTGCTGATTTCGAGGGCACTTTCCGCAGACGGAGAGTTGAGCTCACGCCATCGACGTCTGGCAGAGATCACGGAGATGATCCACACCGCCTCGCTCGTTCACGACGATGTTGTGGATGAAGCCTCAACACGACGGGGCGTTGAGACCGTCCACAGCCGATTCAATTACAGAGTGGCCGTTCTCGCCGGTGACTTCCTATTTGCCCAGGCGAGTTGGCACCTGGCCAATCTCGACAATCTCGATGTCGTGAAGTTGCTCAGCCGCGTGATCATGGATCTCGCCGATGGAGAGGTGAAACAGGGCTTGTTTCGCTTCGATACAGGCCAGTCATTCGAAACCTATTTCGAGAAGAGCTACTGCAAAACCGCTTCACTCATTGCCAATAGCGCCAAAGCGGCTGGTGTTTTAAGCGACTTGTCGGAGCCTCAGCTCGAGTCTCTTTATCACTACGGCCGGCAGCTGGGTCTGGCATTCCAGGTTGTGGATGACATCCTTGATTTCACCGGCAGTGATCAACAGCTCGGCAAGCCGGCAGCCAGTGATTTATCAAGTGGTTATCTCACAGCTCCCGCTCTTTACGCCCTTGAGGAACGTCCTGCTTTGTCGGGTTTGATTGAACGCGAATTCAGTGGAGAGGGTGATCTTGAAACCGCTTTGGCGTTGGTTCGTGAGTCAGAAGCCATTCCTCGCACCCGTGAACTTGCCAAAACGTTTGCACGCGAAGCACGCGAAGCCCTGGATTGGATGCCCGAATCCCCATCACGGGCTGCCTTGCTGGAGTTACCAGATTTCGTTCTTAGCCGTCTGTACTGAGGCTGTGCCGGAGTTGCTCCTCTCCCTGCCCCAAGCTGGTGATGAGCGTTAAACGAGGATGTTGCATCGCAGGGGGTTGGATGACAGCGCTTTCACTGAGCGTTTCGACCAACTGCCAGACCCAACAGCCTGCCGCTAAGGCCGACTGACAGCCCGCGGGTGAATCCTCAAAGACCCAGCAGTCACTGGGAGACAACCCCAGCCTTTGGGTTGCCAGCAGATAGGGATCAGGAGCTGGTTTTCCCGCACGCAGGTCCATGTCATCGCCCAACACACGGCTTTGAATTAAATCCAACCAAGGGTGGCCGGAGATTTTGTAGAGAAGGGATGCCTCCTTGCTGCTGGTGACCAGCACCATGGGCAAATGCTGGGAACTGCAAAACCGGATCAGTTGCTCAGCGCCCGGAACCGCTGGAGCCTCAGCGACTAAACGCTTGGCAATCGGCTCCCGCGCTTTCAGGAGTTGCTCCGCTGAAACCGACTGCTGCAACCATGAGCAAACCAAGTTGGCATTGTCATCCCGGCGACGTCCCTTCAGCTGTTGAAGTTGCTGCGTCGAGAGGGATCCGTTGAAGCACGCTGCCGCTGCTTTCCAAGCCTCTGCCTGCAACGGTTCGGTATCCAGCAGGAGACCATCAAGATCAAACAGGCATGCTTTTGGCGCTGACAAGGATCCAGCCTTTGGCATCGTTGCCTGATCACTGTTCTGTGGATTCTGACAACGCGACTGGTGCGGATGCAGAAAGCGTCGATAGTGTTGTGCTGTCAGTGCATTTGAGCAGCAGGCGATGAGTGAGGGTTCCACCATTGAGAGCGTGCTTCAAGAACAACGGGTCTTTGAGCCACCAGCGGATCTCGCCAGGGATGCGCGAATTTCTGGGATGGAGTCCTATCGCGCTCTAGCTGAAGCGGCCAAATCTGATCCAGACACGTTCTGGGGAGACGCAGCACGGCGTGAACTGCACTGGTTTGAACCGTTTCACACCGTTCTCAACTGGGACAACCCTCCCTTTGCGCGCTGGTTTGAGGGGGGGACGACCAATCTTTCCTACAACTGTCTTGACCGACATCTCAATGGACCCAAGGCCAATAAGACAGCCCTGATCTGGGAAGGCGAGCCAGGGGATGTGCGCACCTTCACCTACCAGCAGCTGCATGCTGAGGTGTGCCGTGCGGCCAACGCCCTCAAGGCCATGGGAATTGGCAAAGGCGACCTTGTCGCTCTGTACATGCCCATGGTGCCGGAGGCCGCCATCGCGATGCTGGCCTGTGCGCGCATTGGCGCTCCGCACTCCGTGGTGTTTGGTGGCTTCTCAGCGGAAGCCCTGCGTGATCGCCTGATCGATGGTGAAGTGAAAGCGGTGATCACCGCTGATGGCGGTTTCCGTAAGGACAAGCCCGTGTCGCTGAAGCCTGCGGTGAATGCAGCGCTTGCCGATGGTGCTTGCCCAACGGTGAAGTCAGTGCTCGTCGTGAAACGCACCGACCAACCGGTGGAGATGGTGCCTGGGCGAGATCAGTGGTGGCACGAAATCGTCGCCAATCAATCCGAAGCCTGCATCGCTGAGCCGATGGCGAGCGAAGACAGGTTGTTTGTGCTCTACACCTCTGGCTCAACAGGAAAACCCAAAGGGGTGGTCCATACCACCGCGGGTTACAACCTCTGGGCTCATTTGACGTTTCAATGGATCTTCGACATCCGTGACGACGATGTGTTTTGGTGCACAGCCGATGTGGGCTGGATCACCGGACACAGCTACATCGTCTACGGACCTCTGTCGAACGGCGCCACCACCGTGATGTACGAGGGTGCTCCTCGACCCTCCAAGCCAGGGGCATTCTGGGAGCTGATCCAGAAACATCGAGTCAGCATTTTCTACACCGCTCCAACGGCCATTCGTGCCTTTATGAGGAGTGGCCGTGCGGTGCCAGATCAATACGACATGAGCAGCCTGCGCCTGCTTGGCACCGTCGGGGAGCCGATCAATCCTGAAGCCTGGATGTGGTATCGCGATGTGGTGGGCGGTAAGCGCTGCCCCATCGTTGACACCTGGTGGCAAACCGAAACCGGTGGCGTAATGATCAGCCCCCTTCCGGGAGCAACCCCCACCAAGCCAGGCTCTGCCACCTTGCCCTTGCCTGGGATTCAAGCCGACATCATTGATGCAGAGGGCAAGAGCTGTGGACCCAACGAAGGCGGGTACCTGGCGGTGCGAGCGCCCTGGCCAGGAATGATGCGCACCGTTCATGGAAATCCCCAGCGTTTCCGAGAGAGTTACTGGGAAGCGATTCGTCCTGCAGATGGATCGCACCTTTACTTCGCTGGTGATGGGGCACGTCGGGATGACGACGGCTATTTCTGGGTAATGGGGCGTGTGGATGACGTGATCAACGTCTCTGGCCACCGTCTGGGCACGATGGAAATCGAATCGGCCTTGGTGAGCCATCCCGCCGTCGCTGAAGCCGCCGTGGTCGGTCGGCCCGATGATCTCAAGGGTGAGGGCATTGTTGCCTTCGTCACGCTGGAACTTGGACGTGAGTCAACCGACGCCCTCGTCGCTGAACTGCGTGCCCATGTCGGCAAGGAGATCGGGCCGATCGCAAGGCCAGACGAGATTCGCTGCAGCGATGCCTTACCTAAAACGCGTAGTGGCAAGATCATGCGCCGGATTCTGCGCGCTCTCGCAGCCGGTGAGGAGGTCACTGGCGATACCAGCACGCTGGAAGATCGCTCCGTTCTTGATCGTTTACGCAGCTAAGGCCAACCAACCCATGCAGGAGCAGCCCTGGCTGTTTCTGCATGGGAGTCCACTCAAATCATCGGGAAATCTGGTGGAAGAAGCGCTTGATCGGGCCATCCATCCTTTCCATAAATGGCGTCCAAAATCACGTTGAGAAGCGAACGTTTCTGTTGGAGCTCCTCTTTTGCAGCCCATTGAATTTCACTTAATTCTTCGTCCGAAACTTGAAGAGCTTCAATCAACTCGCGATAGGCCAAACGCTCTTTTGGATTGATATCCGATTCATCGCCTGGATTCCTTGACACGCCTGCCACCAAGCAAGCCACTCTCACCGCTGTGCACTGATCGGTGTGATTTGTCAGCAACGTGGCGAGCTCTGTCAAACTCTGTGGCTGATTGGGCCTGTAATCAGGGGTGGCTTCCTCGAGATAGAGACGCTCAGGCAAGTCTTTGAGCAAACGATCTTCCTCATCAGAAATAGTGCCATCACTCAGAGCGATGCATCGAGCAATCTGAAGAAGAACTTTTTGTGTTTTGTTGTCGCTCACAACGATCTGAAAAGAGCTTTCTCAATCATCGCTGACGTTCAATACCGAGCCCCACGTTGCCAATGGATTGAATCAGTTCTCCGATCACCCTGGCTCTAGACGGATCATCGGCCCAGTCCCCCAGAAGCCCCTGTCGAAGGCCAGCACTAGCAGGGGTGAGGTGATCTCCCTTCATGGGAACAAACTGACTTTGATCACCGGAGCGCTTACTTAACGCCTGCATCAGGTCCTGGCTCTGGTCCAACTGATCAGTCCCAAAGCGGATCACCAGGTTGTGGGGCTGGAGGTAATAACGTTCGATCAAGCGCAGAGTTTCCTCAGCTCCAGGGCTGAATTCCGTCACCACGCCAAGGCTTGGCGCCAATGTGCCAAGCAGAGGAATCGAGCGTTCAGCGGTGAAGTTGTTGAAACTCAAAGCGGCCATCGCCAGACTGTTTCTCCCGCCATCCGGGGCCAACAAATGCAGCTTGCAGCCCAAGCTGTGGCCCACACGGACCGGAACAAGATCTTTGCCTAAGCGCTGATGAAGGGCTGATCGACAGGCACGTAAGGCCTGCCAACCCTCCCGCGCCTGCAGTTGATGATCAAACCCAGGGACGTAACTCCAGGCGTGAACTGCAAGCTGACGAGCCGCCAACCCTTCCAACAACCGTCGGTAACTGATCTGGGGATTGGTGGCTAGGTAGCTCCCCCCAATAAATTCAACCAACCCTTTTGCGGAAGCAGGCCAGAGGCACCAACAGCCTTGTTGTCGCTGCCAGCGGCTCATCCTTGGGATAACTCCTTCACGATCCGTTCGGCTTCACGCACGTGCGCCGGACCATCGAGCATGTTGTTGAAAATATGGCGAATGGTGCCCTCGGCATCAATCACATACGTCACCCGTCCTGGAAGCAATCCCAGAACTTTGGGAACCCCAAAACGCGTGCGTAGCTGCTGCCCCTGATCACTGAGGAGGGGGAACGGCAACTGGTAACGCTGAGCGAATTTGCGATGGCTCACGGCATCGTCACTGCTCACACCCCAAACCACAGCACCAAGGGCCTCGAGTGAGGAATGGGTATCGCGAAAAGCACAAGCTTCAGCCGTACATCCAGGGGTGTCGTCTTTGGGGTAGAAAAACAACACCAACACCTTGCCTTGCAACTCTTCGCGACGTCGCATCACGCCGTCTTGATCTTCGAGGGCAATCTCTGGTGCCCGGTCTCCGACCGTGAGAGCCATGGAGGAAATCAAAAATTTCAGTCACCCTAGGAAGCACTTAGGGCTAGACGGGAGAATGGTTTTAAGAATGAACGAGCTGCAGTGATGGAGTCGGGCGCTGTTCCTGGTCAATTGAATCTTCTGGGTGAATTTGAGATGGAGGAGCCGCAACCTCACCCCTTACCAGAAGGAGAAGCAGGCGATCCCTCTCCAGCGCACACCCTGTTGATCCTCGATACGGAGACCTCTGGCTTAGAACCTGAAGAGCATCACTGCCTTGAAATTGGGGCGATTTTGTTTGATGTGCCAAGCCGAGAGATCTTGGCCCAGATGTCCTGCCTCTTGCCCGTTGATTCCAATGCGGCGGAGGCTATCAACCGCATCCCCGCCGCCGTTACACGTCTGCCCCAACCCTGGAAACCAGGGCTGGACTACTTCCAGGAATTGCTGAACGCAGCCGACCTACTGGTGGCACACAACGCAGCCTTCGACCAGCAGTGGTTTGGCAGAGGGTCTCTTCCTGCCACCGATCGTCCTTGGCTCTGCAGCATGGAGGACATCCGTTGGCCTTCCGAGAAACAACTCAGGCCCCGCCCTTCCGTTCGAGACTTGGCCCTCGCCTACGAGATTCCGGTTTGGGCAGCCCATCGCGCACTGACCGATTGCATCTATTTGGCCGAAGTGTTCCGCCGTTGCGATCAACTTGAAAAGCTGATTGAACGAGGACGGGAACCCCGTTCCCTGATGCGAGCGCAGGTGTCCTACGACGATCGCCAACTCGCTCGTGAGGCGGGATTCCGCTGGAATGATCCCGTGAAGGGGGCCTGGACAAGACGTCTCAGCGCGCGCGAAGCAGCGGAACTGCCTTTTCCAGTGGTGACTCAAGACGCGATTTGAAGCCAAGCATCCAGTTTTGTTTCAGCAATCCGAAGCCACATAGGGGATTTTTCACGGAGAAGGTCCGCGGCATCAGGCTGTCAGTACGGTTGTTCTCTAACTACGGCTCAGCGTGCAGAGACCTCTCAGCCACTGCGAATTCCGGAGCATGGATCCCTTGCGGCGTCGCCTGCGGCGCTGGCAACAGGTGCGCACTTGGGCTCGTTTAATCCGAGAAGCCGAATCGCTTTGGCACGTTGATGTTCGCGAGTTAAGACGGCTTGGAGCGATTGAACTATCCCAATTGCTTGAGGAAGTGCCGCCAGTACAGCGCATCCGAGTCAATCGCTGGCTCAATCGCTACGCCGTCGCAACGCGCTTGATTTGCCCTCAAAACTACAAAACCAATCAGCTTCAAGACACGCCCAACGCATGACCGTCCGGATCCATTGTTGAGATCTCACTGCCTCAAAAAAGCAGAGACAGAGGGAACTGATAACCAGTCCTTAATGCATCCTTTAATTGGTAATGAAGATCAGCATTTAAAACAAGCGGGCAGTGATTGCACAGCATGCGTCGCCCTTTCCCAATTCGCTCATCCATCACTCTCATGGGTGTGGCTGCAGGCCTCAGCCTTGCAGCGTGTACAAGCACAGAAAACAGCAAAAGCAACATCGAAGGGACTCTTTCGGCAGCAGGAGCTTCCTTTCCAGCTGCGATTTATCAGCGTTGGTTTTCGGACCTAGCGCCGCAGGGAATCCAAGTCAATTATCAATCCGTAGGTTCTGGGGCAGGTGTACGCCAATTCACTGCCGGCACAGTGGACTTCGGGGCTTCTGACAAGCCAATGAAACCCGAAGCCATTGCAAAAGTAAGTCGTGGTGTCATGCAGATCCCAATGACAGCAGGTGCTATCGCCGTTGCATACAACAATGCAGGCTGTGAACTAAAGCTGACACAAGGTCAATTAGCCGGCATCTTCTTAGGCTCGATCAAAAACTACAGTGAGCTCGGATGCGATTCAAAAGCGATCAAGATTGTGCATCGCTCGGATGGATCCGGAACCACCTACAACTTCACCAAACACCTTTCAGCGATTAGTCCTGAATGGAAAGACAATGTAGGCGCTGACAAATCTGTCCAATGGCCTTCAGGAATTGGAGCCAAAGGAAATGAAGGTGTGTCTGCTCAACTCCAACAAATCGATGGTGGCATTGGCTACGTCGAGCTGGCCTATGTAAAAGGAGATCTCCAAGCAGCGGCTGTGCAAAACGGCTCAGGGGAAAAAGTTGTCCCCACGAACAAAACGGCCAGTGAAGCGCTGGGATCCATCGATCTCGGTCCAGATCTGATCGGTGGCAATCCAAACCCAATGGGTGGATATCCAATCGTGACGTTCACTTGGGTGCTGGCCTATGCCAACAACAATGCTGAAAAGTTACCTCTTCTTCAGAAGACCTTTAACTACATGCTCTCGGACGAGGCCCAGTCCAAAGCTCCTGAACTTGGCTATGTTTCACTTCCTCCAGAAGTCATTAGCAAAGCCAAAGAAGCCGTTGCAACCATCAAGGAGTAATCCTTAGTTAAGCAACTTATCAGGATAAAACAAAAGGGGGGAGAGTCATTCTCCCCCCTTTTTTAAATGCCACAAGACATCCAATGGCAAGCAAATCAAAAGCAGCCACAATAGAAACTAAAGTGGCTGCATGGATTGTCTAGGCGGAATAGGCAATTTACAGCTGCTCAAAAATGCCAATCCCACAAGAAGGCAAGACATCCACAAGCAAGCCTGCATGCCTCCGACAAGAAAAATAGCTCCCGACAGCAAAGTACCCGTTAAACGTCCAGCGGCATTCGCCATGTAATAAAAGCCAACGTTGAGGCTAACGTTTTCGGAATCGGTATAAGACAGAACCATGTAGGAGTGAATGGAGGAGTTCATTGCAAAAACAACACCAAACGCAGTCAATCCAGCAGTGATGGCAACCGACACATCGACTTCACGCCAAAGGGCAATCGCGATAAGAGCCGGTATCGCAGTTAATAGGGCACTCCAAAACTGGACAGAAGACACCCCAGGTGGAGTGGTCTTTCCCCAAAGACGACGCAATCCAGGAGCAGACCCCTGAACAATGCCGTAACCGATCACCCAAAGGCCTAAAAAGCCTCCAATTTCCCAGAAGCTCCAGCCCAAAGAGGCCTCTAGAAAAACGGGCAAAGCCACCACAAACCAGACATCTCTGGCACCAAACAAGAAAAAACGAGCCAATGACAAGACGTTGATTCCTTGGGATTTGGAGAAGAGGGACGACAGAGAAGGCTTGTCCTTCATCTGACCAAAATCACCTGGCAAAGCCAAGGTTGGCAGGAATGCAAATGCCAAACCTGCTGCCAACAAACCAACGGCAACATTGAAGCCAAAAGAGGTTAAAAGCAAACCACCAAGAAAAAAACCAACCCCCTTGAGAGCATTTTTGGATCCAGTAAGAATGGCAACCCATTTAAAAAGTTGTAGATCCCCAGTCTGAACATCATCATCACGAACGGGAACAACAACCTTAATGGCGCTTTTCGCACTCATTTTGTTGAGATCCTTCGCGATGCCGCTAACCGCCTGAGCGACCATCACATAGGTCACACTCAACAACTTTGGCCAGCTGGCAGCAACAGGGATCAACATCAACAACGCAAGGATCTGCAGCAACGTGCCAACCCACAACGTGAAACGCAGTCCAGACCGAGCACCAATCAAACCGCCATAAAGATTCGTAAGGATCCCAAAAAACTCATAAAAGAGAAACAGAAAGGCAATTTCGAGTGTGGAATATCCAAGCTCATGAAAGTGAAATAGAACCAACATACGCAACGCTCCATCAGTGAGCGTAAATGCCCAATAATTTGCAGTCACGATGCTGTATTGCTGCAGCGAAGAGAGCCTCATTCCTCGAGAGAAGCTATATGACAGGCCAGATCAGACATGCGTGAACTGTACCCCCACTCATTGTCATACCAGGCATAAATCTTTACTTGCGTACGGTTAACAACCATCGTGGACAACGCATCAACGATAGTGCTTCGGTTGTCATTGATATAATCGACGGACACCAACGGGCGGGTTTCATAGCCAAGAATGCCGCAAAGATCACCATTGGCAGCCGTTTCAAAGGCTCCATTAACATCCTCTATCGTCACATCCTTCTCCAATTCAAACACTGCATCAGTGAGGGAAGCATTTAAGAGAGGCACACGCACTGCATGACCATTCAGCTTGCCCTCTAATTCAGGAAAAATTAGGCCGATCGCCTTTGCTGAACCAGTCGTTGTGGGGATCAGACTTTGCATACAGGAACGAGCACGTCGCAAGTCATGATGAAAACCATCCACAACAACCTGAGTGTTGGTGACATCATGCAAGGTCGTAATCGAGCCATGCTTAATCCCGAAACTGTTATGAATGACCTGAACAATCGGTGCTAAACAGTTGGTTGTACAAGAGGCAGCTGTCACAACTCTGTTGAGATTTGGATCATAGAGGTGATGATTAATCCCATACACAACATTGATTATCTCAACACCATTAACAGATCCTTTTACGGGACAAGCAACAAGGATTCTCTTTAATCTTAAAGCATCTAACAACCTTTGAAGTGATTCTGGTTGCTTATAGTTTCCACTACATTCCAGCAACATCTCCACCCCGGATTGAATCCACGGTGCACTCGCTGGATCACTCTCTGAGCTAAACCGAACTGGCTGATTGCCAATAAGAAACCCATTTGGATGCGGCAGAACCTCTGGATGCCAGCGCCCATGTACAGAGTCGAATTGAAGAAGGTGGGCAGCAGCAGCAGCGTCACCAGCGCAATCGTTTACATGAACAATGTCAATGCCTGAACGACCCCATAAAGCACGAAAAACAAGCCGACCAATCCGGCCAAAACCATTGATGCCAATACGCATCGAAACTGAAAAAAGAAACCATCCACACTTACTCGTCCCAAGCTCGAAGTGTGTTTAGAAAGGGTTAAAGCATTCCCCAGAGCAGGTAAAGATCAATCCAGACGGGTGGCGAGAGATCAAAATCAGAGCATAAAAGCGACATTGATGACCATTCAAGGGCTCAGCGCTAGAGACGAAGACCCTTAAACAAACCATTACCAACTCTTTGCTCAGTGCTGAATGCAGCTCCATAGCCTTATCTCACACCAAGAGCACACTGCGAAATGGTTTGCAGCCCTAGCAGCTCCAGCGGTTTTCTAGGAGATTTAGAGAACAGCTATCGACGTCGCTCCATTCATTTTGATGCAGGGGTCAACATCCCTATGCTCCCAGAGCATATTTGGATCGTTGTACGAGGCATCGTGAAATTAAGCTGCCTGAATGAGCAAGGTGATGATGTGTTAATTGCGATTGCAGGTCCAAATGAACCCTTTGGTGATCCGCTAACACAACTCGACCTCTACCAGGCCACCACGCTTGATCATTGCGACTTGCTTGGTCTATCGATTCAAGATGTGAATTCAACGCCTCATCTGGGCAACAATCTGATGAAGGCGATGATCAGAAGAACCCATCAGTCAGAAGCTCTCATTGCTCTTTTAGGACTGCGTGGTGTAGAAAATCGTGTAAAAAGGTTTTTAGAGTTATTAGCAGAAGATTATGGCAATCCATGCAATCAAGGGCTAAAATTAGATTTACGCCTGACCCATCAGGAAATAGCGAGTGCTGTCAGCACAACCCGAGTTACCGTCACAAAGATATTAGGCCAACTCAAAGAGAGTGGTTGGCTTCAATATGATAGCCAACAAAAGATGGTTATAAGTCTTCTTCCAAAACGGAATAACCACCAACAGCAAAACAATGGATTAATTCAAGTCAAATAAATAGGAAATAAATGCAAAAATAAGTTGCAAGCGAGAACGCAAAACGCTTTACACAGCCAAACTAATTACCTATAAGTTGAATCAACAACCTCAACAATATTTAATCAGCAAAAGCGGTAACCAAAACCACGAACCGTAAAGATCTTAGCTGGACTAGAAGGATTAACTTCAATTTTTTCACGCAGCCAACGAATATGAACATCAACCGTCTTTTTATCACCGATATAGTCGACACCCCAAATCTGATCAAGCAATTCGTCACGGCTCCACACTCTCTTTGGGTGCTGCATGAACAACTCTAAAAGTTTAAATTCTTTAGGTGAAAGTTTAATATCACAGCCATCTCGAGCAGCCCTACATTCATCCGGAAAAAGCTTGAGATCACAGCATTCAAACTTTGCAGAAATAGGTGCCGCTCCACTTAATGGATGGCGCCGCAAAAGGGCTCTACAACGAGCCAAAAACTCACGATATCCAAATGGCTTGATCAAATAGTCGTCTGCACCAACTTCAAGACCCATGATACGATCAGCTTCCGTATTTAAACCACTAGTCATTAAAATAAGAGATTGATTATTTTGCATTCGAAGTTTTCTACAAAGGTCAAAGCCGCTGACCCCGGGGAGCTTACGATCAAGAATAATTAACTCAAACTCTTCTTGCTGTAAAAGATCCCATGCAATCAATCCATCACCCAAAGCTTTAACCTCGAATCCCTCCTCTTTGAGAACGCCACACATGAGATCACGAGTTTCTTGATCTTGATCAACAACCAAGAGACGGGCCCCTTGCGAGATATCAAAAAAATCGGTAGTCATAAAGACTCGGACACCGTTGAAACTTCGTCAAGAGAATTCTTCTTTAGCTTAGCCAACCAGCGACCCGTCTGCACGTTTGTCTATGCCCATCTTTCGAGAGAGTGATTGGTACCATGCAGCAAAGAGCACAAATAAAAAAGACCCTCAACAAGAGCAGAGGGTCTAAAAATCAACAAGCTTAGTTGAGATTAATTCCAGGCAGCATTTAGAATTTAAATGTTGTCTGAACTAACCCACCAAAAACATTGAATTGGCCATCGTAGCCACTTCCATTTTTCACGAAAGCTTGCGTGTCCTGTCCCTCAGGACGAGATAGATAAAACAGTGCTGGTGTAATAGCAATGTTATCTGTCACCTGAAAGTTGTAATACAACTCGAAGACATAATTGCCATCATATGGAGTATCACCACCCTTAAGAGCCGTCGCAAACGTAGGTTGGCCAACAGCAAAGCCAAGATCATTGCCTTTTAAGAAGACATCATCCCACTTAAGGCCAGCCATCCAGCTCTGAGTTGTCAAAGGAGTTCCATCTGCCTTGTCATTAGAACTCACCGTATTCAAACCCCAACCAAGCGAGATGGAGGGAATGAAGCCTGGATCTTCAGGAGCCCAGTAAGCATTAATCGCGTAACTGTTCGAGCTACTGGAACGACGAAGTGAATCTTTTTCGCCATATTCGCAATCATTGTTCCAGTCATCAGACTTAGCAAAACTGGTTCCACGACGGAGGCCATTACCGCTGTCGCATTGCCCATAGCGGTAGCCAAGAGCGACACCCCAGCGCGGACCGGCGTAACCCACTTGAGCCATCAAGCTGGCTTCAGAATTGGAAGTCATGAAACCTCCTTTATTGGGGTCAGAAATATTTCCATTCTCGTCATCAGCAACATAGTTGACAGAGACACTGAAGTTGTTATCTCCCTTGTCTACTTTCTGTTGCCAATAAGCACCAATCAGCTGTCCTGTCTCTTTATTGTAAACCCCACTGGTTCCCATCAATGCCGTCCAATCAAGGATTTTGGCACCACCTTTATTATACTTAGAAGGCCACAGAGCGATCGACTCAGTATTACGAGCAACGGCACCAGCAATCACTGTAAATTGATCGCCTACAGGAAATTTGTAGTACAGGCGGTCAACAATCACATTATTGCTGACATTGCTGTCAACAGCACCTGAGTCGGTCGCGACGTCGAGCGCAGCAAGGTTCACCCCTGAACCGGCAAAAGCATTTTTGCCCTTTTTAAAGTTGCCAGCTCGCAAACGAGCAAGCAATTTATCTTTACCAGTAAAACTAGTATTAAAAACTAAGCGTTGATCGTAGTTGAAAGTCGTAGCACCAAAAGCACTGTTGTAAGCATCAGCGCCAGCTTTGCTACCACCAGCATTCGTCGCACCGATCACGAAGGTGGATTGACCCATT
>NZ_UCNZ01000020.1:0-37382 GCF_900474245.1 Synechococcus sp. UW179B | reverse complement strand
GGAGCCAAAAGGCCCAGGGCCGCTGGGGCCACCAGCAGTTGATGGAAACGTTTCATTTTTGGTCCTCACACCAAAAAATATTGAGGGAATGAACCCGCCAAAACTTTATTCGGCAAGCAAATAATAACCTGTATGCAAGACATCAACAGGCTGTATCCCTGATTACAAGCATTTCAAACCCCTCTTCTTTGCTGATCCTTTACTAACAATTAACTTGCCCTTAACCAAAAACGATTCAGCACCCTGATCAATTCAAACAAGGATTTTAAGCCAAGGAAACCATAGCCATATAGAACACTTATTTAATCAGTCTTGAACAAGCTTCTTGCAACGCGTGCGCCTGCCGAACAAGCAAATCACTGGCTCTGTTGTGAGCTGCCTATCTGGAGTTAAGAACAAGGGAACGCGACGAGTCCTTAACGTTCCTCCTCTGCTCCAGCGGGACACAAGCGATTGATCGGAATTAAAAAGGTGCCACGTCGGAAACGCACTGCAGCAATCTCGAGGGGATGGAGAGCAACCACCGCTCCAGATTCATCACTGCCAACGAGATCGGAAGGCCGAAGCATTGGCATTGGATCTGCCGTTTTGAGATAGGGCATCGGGCTGATCAGTCGGACTTGGTCACCGATGGAAACGGTCATGACATCTGGGCAATCACCCTCTCCTACAGCAGGATGGGGGCAGCTGTTAATTAGCCGTGCGGGCTCTTGCCACTTGGAGCGGCGCGATCGCGGGACTACTTCTCATCCTTGTGGGCAGTTTGATTCCTGCTGCCGTCTTGCTGCCCATTGCAGAGCTTCCTCCCCGATTGCTGAGTTTGCCCAGCACCTGGCAAGTGCCAGCACTCCTGCTGTGCGCCCTTGTCTGCGGCCCACGATCGGGCGTAATGGCAGCGGTTGCCTACATCACCGTGGGGTTGGTTGATCTTCCGGTCTTCCATGACGGTGGTGGTTTGGACTACGTGCAAACCCCCGCCTTTGGCTATCTCGCTGGCTTTGTTCCAGCAGCCTGGCTCACGGGACGTCTTGCCCACCAAGCAGGGATGAACGACTTAGCGCGCCTCACGTTGGCGGGCATTGCCGGCGTCATCACAATTCAGTTATGCGGAATTCTTAATTTGCTTCTCGGAACGGTTTTGAGCCGTTGGAGTGAATCACTTCCTGATTTGTTGTTCAGTTACAGCCTTGGCCCCTTGTTAGCCCAACTGACGCTTTGCGTGGCCATTGCCCTCATTGCGCTGCCCATTCGTCGTTTGCTCTGGATCGAATGATCAGCCGCAGCAACCGACTGATCCGGCGTCGCACAGTTGTGTTGATCAGCCTGTTGATCCTGCTGATGGATCAAGCGTCCAAATATTGGGCTCGATTCCACCTGCTTCCAAATTTGTCGCAGCCATTCCTCCCTGGATTGCTGCAGTTGCGGCTTGTACGCAACACCGGTGCCGCCTTCAGCATGTTGAGTGACTCCACAGCCCTTCTCAGCGTTCTCAGCCTGCTCGTTTCGGTTGGTTTGCTGGGCTGGATCTGGCGATCCAAGCGACTTGATCTTTGGTTAGGTCTTGCCCTGGCCTGTCTGCTGGGAGGAACACTGGGCAATGGCATCGACCGCTGGCAACTGGGATATGTCACGGACTTCCTCGAACTCGTGCCATTCCGTTTTCCCATCTTCAATGGCGCGGACATCGCCATCAACCTCGCCGTCCTCTGCTTCGCCATCGACGCTCTCTCCCAACGCAATGGACAAGCGAAATCCTGACGGCCCCTACTCAGCCCAACTGATCATTCATCAGGAAGATCAGGAGGATCGTTCCCTTGCCTTGCATGGCGACGGCTATCGCATTGGCCGCGATGGTCCTCTGGAAGTGAGCATCGACCATCCAGCCGTCAGCCGCCAACACGCTGTGCTGCAACGTCAGGGGCGGCACTGGATCCTTCAAGATTTGGATTCCACCAATGGCTTGTGGTGGAAAGGCAGGCGGGTCAAGCAGCTGGAACTACGCGATGGAGACGTGGTTCAGTTCGCGCCCTCCCTAGACGCCACGGCTCCCTTTCTGCAGTTTGTTGACGCAGCAGGGCGACGTCGCCATCGGATCGAACGCTGGTTGGGCTTTTTCGTATTGGGATGCCTGGGCGGCGGTGGTGCTCTGCTGCTGCTCTCCCACATCACCATGCCGATCCGTGGGCAACTGGCACGCGTGCGCGGTCCGGTGGCCATCTACGACGGCAACAACCAACCGCTCGCCTCCGTTGACTCCAGTCGTCATCGCGAGCTCAAGTCGGTGAAGGCGTTCTCCCCTTTGCTGGTTGATGCTCTTCTGAGTAGTGAGGACAACCGCTTTTGGTGGCATCCGGGCGTCGATCCCATTGGCACGTTGAGAGCCTTCAGCACCAATTTGATCGGCGGACAGGTGCTAGAGGGCGGCAGCAGTCTCACGCAGCAATTAGCTCGCAGCCTTTATCCCGACTACGTGGGTGATGGAGACACCCTGGCGAGGAAATGGAAAGAGCTGCTCGTTTCCTTGCAGTTGGAAAGTCGCTTCAGCAAAAGCCAGTTGCTTCTCAGCTATCTCAACCGCGTGTACTTGGGCGTTGGTTGGGGATTCGAAGATGCCTCACGCGTGTTCTTCGATCAATCCGCAGCAGACCTCAATGTGCAACAAGCAGCCCTTCTGGTGGGTCTTTTGCCATCACCCAATGGCCACGATCCCTGTCAGTTTCCCCAGCGCGCTCTGCAAGCGCGGAACCGGGTGATCAACAAGATGGCCGATGGCGGTCGCCTCTCGTTGGAGCAGGCGCGACTGGCCCGTCGTCAACCGATTCAGTTAGCCAAAGCGGCCTGCAGTCGGGAGCAGGTGAGTCGCTCAGCACCCTTTTACACCGATCAAGTGCGCCGAGACCTCAAAGAGCTCGTGGGCCCAGACGTTGCTGATGAAGGAAATTTCTTGATCGAAACCTTCTTGGACCCGGTTCTGCAATCCGTGGTGGAGCGCCAGTTGAGCAGTTTGTTGGCCAACAGCGGAACGCTGGGTGTTCAAGAGGGGGCTGCTGTTGTGCTGGACAGCCGCACGGGCGGGGTTCTCGCCATCGCAGGAGGTCGTGATTACCAGGCAAGCCAGTTCAACCGTGCCTCGATGGCGATGCGGCAACCCGGCAGCACGTTCAAACTGATGACTTACTTAGCGGCCCTAGAGCAAGGACTAACACCCACCGACACCTTGGATTGCAGCCCCCTGCGCTGGGGGGGGCAACGCTTTGACAGCACCTGTTCGGGCCAGCTCACGCTTGCCAGTGCCTTCGCCTCAAGCAACAACACCGCAGCATTGCGCTTGGCCCAACGCGTCGGCCTGGAACAAGTGGTGAGTTTGGCGAAACGCTTGGGCATCTCCACACCCTTAGACCCTGTACCGGGCCTAGCCCTTGGCCAAAGTGAGGTGCGCTTGATTGAACTCACCAGTGCCTATGCCGCCGTCGCCAATGACGGCATCTGGCACCCCCCCACCACCATTCGTCGTTTGCTCGATGCAGAAACCTGTCGCTTGGATCGTCCCAGTGGCTGCGGCAGCCTCAATGGACATAGCGGCATTGGTCATGACAGCCCTGGGGAGCGCCAAGCGGCCCGTCGTGTGTTGAAGGGACAGACAGCGCAGCAAATGCAGGGATTGATGCGATCGGTGATTCGCAGCGGCACCGGGCGAGCCGCCTCGCTGGGTGGACAGGAAGGCGGGAAAACAGGAACCACCAACGATGGCCGTGACCTGCTGTTCATTGGCTATGAGCCGAGTCGCCATTGGGTGCTGGGAATCTGGCTGGGCAACGATGACAACAGTCCCTCAGCCAGTTCCAGCGCCGTAGCAGCCTCTCTTTGGGGCCGGATCATTCGTGCCGCAGGACAGGGCGGTGTGGCGGGCCGATGAAGGGATCCAATCGCCTGATGTTGTTGGCTGCCGCAGGGCTGATTGTCCTGCTGGTGCTTGGACTGGTGCTTCAGGCGATTCGCAATCTGCTCTGGGATCTCAGCTATATCCTTCCGCCCTGGCTGGTGGGACCAGTGCTGCTCATCGGCACCCTCCTGGTGCTTGCCTTTGTCATACAGATTGGCTGGCCCTGGTGGAAGGGATGGAAAAGCCGTCGCGGAGCCAACAACGCCAGCAGCACAGCCCCTTCACCGCCTGGGTCGCGTCGACAAGCAGCTGAACAGAGCCTGGAAAGCATTGATCGCCTTTTAGAGCGTCTTCAAGACGACGTAGCCCGGCAAGCGCTGCATCTGGAACGGGAGCGCGTTGCCCGTGAATTGGCCCGCGGCGATTTGGTGGTGGTGGTGTTTGGCACGGGCTCCAGTGGGAAAACATCCCTGATTCGTGCCCTTCTCCAAGACATCGTTGGGCGTGTTGGAGCAGCGATGGGCTCCACAACCGGCAGCCAGACCTATCGGCTTCGCCTCAACAAGCTGGAGCGCGGGCTGCAATTGGTGGATACCCCTGGAATCCTGGAAAGCGGCCTCGACGGAAGAGATCGGGAACAGGAAGCCCGGGAACGCGCCAGCCGTGCCGACTTGATGCTGGTGGTGGTGGATGGAGATCTTCGCTCTGCCGAATGGGATGTGGTGCGCAGCCTTGCGGGCTTGGGCAAGCGCTTGATGTTGGTCTTGAACAAATGCGATTTAAGGGGAGAGGAGGAGGAAAAGCGTCTTCTGGCCTTGCTACGCGGACGTTGCAAAGGCCTGCTGGCTGCTGAGGATGTGATCCCAACCAGCGCCGCTCCCCAATCCTTGCCAAGACCTGGCCAAAAACCCTGGCAACCTCCTGCTGAGGTGGCGGTGCTGCTCCAACGCATGGCCGTGGTGCTGCACGCCGACGGCGAAGAGCTCTTAGCGGACAACATCCTTCTTCAATGCAGGACGCTGGGCGATAAGGGGCGATCGCTGCTCAACCGCCAGCGGCAGACCGAAGCGCGACGGATCGTGGATCGTTACAGCTGGATTAGTGCTGGCGTGGTGGCAGCGACACCACTCCCCGGCATCGACTTGCTGGGCACCGCGGCAGTGAATGCCCAGATGGTGATGGAGGTCGCGAAGGTCTACAACGTGCAGTTAACCCGGGACAAAGCTCAGGAGTTGGCCGTCTCGGTGGGGAGAACCCTGGCAGGCCTCGGTGTTGTGAAAGGCGGGGTGGCCTTGATCGGCACCGCACTCAGTGTGAATCTGCCCACCCTGCTCCTGGGAAAAGCCGTTCAGGGTGTGGCTGCTGCCTGGCTGACGCGGATTGCCGGAGCCAGTTTCATCACCTATTTCCAGCAAGATCAAGATTGGGGAGATGGTGGCGTGCAGGACGTTGTGCAGCGGCACTACGAGCTCAACCGTCGCGATAGCGCCCTCAAGCGCTTTCTCGACACCGCTCTCAGGCAGGTGGTGGAACCATTGCGCCAGACGGCAAAGAAGCGCTTACCACCCCAACGAGGGCCTCGGGCGGGGGAGGACGCATCGGGCCCCTGGCATCGAGAACCGTGATCAGGCCCAAATAGGCCACGCCGATCAGCACAGACACAATCCCTGTGACGATGGCCACCCAGCGGCCGCGTTGCTGCTTGGGAGCCGCCATTAGGGCCGAACCTCCACGGATTGATTCAGAGCTGATGCCAGTTGATCCAACAAACCGTCATGGGTGTGGGGGTTGCCAAGGACAGCCTTGAGATGATGCCGTCCCTGATGGAGCGGCCTCGAAACCATGATGCCTTGGCTGAGCAAGAGCCGGCGTGTCTCGATCGACCAGCTTTCGTGCTGCTGCGCCTGTCCTCGTTGCGGCCGACAGGCGAGCACATGCAAAGGGCCCGAGAGAATCATCAGCCTGTTGGGATCCAGTTGTTGCTGGAGGTACTCACGGCGAGCAATCGCAGCGGACAACACCTCCTCAATTCCCGATTCACCAAGTTGCCGCAAACCAAGCCAGAGTTTGAGCACTTCCGCGGGACGGCTTCCCTGCAAACCCAGTTCTCCGCCGTGATCGTGCTCGAGGGCTGGCTCCATATAGGGAAGACCTGTGGAGAAAGCTTCGGCCAGAACGGAGGGATTGCGAACCAAGAGAAGCGATGAGGTCTTTGTGATGCCGAGAACTTTCTGAGGATTCACGGTGATCGAATCAGCGCGAGCAATCCCATCGAGCAGATGGGTGCTGGTGGGGCTAAGAGCAAAAACAGCCCCTATCGCCCCATCCACATGCAGCCAACGACCCAAGCGGCTGCAGAGATCAGCCAGCGCAGAAACAGGGTCGATGGCTCCTCGCACCGTGGTGCCTGCGGTCGCCACCACGGCGATACAAGGGCGACCTTCTCTTGAAAGCGCTGTTAATTCATCCTCCAATTGCTGCAGATCAATGCGTCCTTGCTCATCCACGGGGATTTCACGGACTGCGTCGTTTTGTAGCCCCATCACCCGCGCTGCCTTGTGCCAGGACACATGCGCATCAGCACTGACCACCACCACCGCATCTGGAGTGTGGTCCAAGCCAGCGTGATGGCGAGCGGCCACCAAGGCGATCAAATTGCTCAGCGTGCCGCCACTTGCCGCAACACCAGAAGCCCCTGCGGGAAAGCCAATGCGCTCAGCAAACCAGGCGCAAAGCTGCCGTTCGAGATGGCTCAAACTGGGAGACAGCTCTTCAGCCAAAAGGTTGTTATTCAGCCCGGCGCAGATCAAATCTGCAGCGATCGACGCACTCAGCGGCGGCGGATCGAGATGGGCAATCGCCCCGGGGTGGGAAGGCTGAAACGCCCCATCCATCACCTGCTGAAGGTCATCCAGAAGTTGCTCCATGGTGCGGCCATGGGTCTGCGGAGCAGCATCTGGCAGCACCCGAAGTGCTGGCAAAGGACCCCTCTCTGCCGCCGAACCGATCCAGTTGCATAAGCGCTCGGAAGCACCCTCCAAAAACTGAAGGAGTTGAGGGTCAAGCGCATCGGGTGAAGCAAACGCCGAAAGAGCGACCGGTTCAGGATTCCTTGAAGGTCCGACCAAGAAGACAAGATGGGGAATGATCATTGTCCCCTGTGGTGGCACATTGAAGGGCCGGCAGATCCCCCGACGCGCACAGCGAACAGCCTGATGGTGCAGTCTCCAATCGACCTATCTCCAACGCAGATGCAAGCCTGGATGGGACGTTTGATTGAACGCGCGCGTCGTTTCGGCGAACGCGGAGACGTTCCCGTTTGCGCCATTGTTTTGGATCAGCAAGGCCGCTGCATTGGCCATGGCATGAACCAGAGGGAGCTCAACAATGACCCGCTTGGGCACGCGGAGTTGATGGCCATTCGTCAGGCCTGCCTGTTGCAGGATGACTGGCGTCTGAATGACTGCACCCTGTTGGTGACCTTGGAGCCGTGTCCAATGTGTGCCGGCGCCTTGGTTCAAGCAAGAGTCGGACAGGTCATCTTTGCTGCCACGGACCCGAAGCGAGGAGCCTTGGGGAGCACGATCAACTTGGCGACTCACACCAGTGCACACCACCGAATGTCCGTGATCGGTGGTGTACGGGGTGAAGAGGCGAAAGTGATGCTGTCGGGCTGGTTTAAGCAGCAACGGCAACGTTCTGTCGGAACTGGGGAAGCTCCGTTTCAAACAGATTCAACAACCTGCTGACGTTCTCGGCGTTGGAGTTGTAACCCATCAGTCCGATTCGCCAGATTTTTCCAGCAAGAACACCAAGGCCGCCACCCACTTCAATGCCGTGGTTGTTGAGCAGATGTTGCGTGAAGGCCTTGCCATCCACGTCATCTGGGATGCGAACGGTGGTGAGTGTGGGCAGCCGAAGCGCCTCGGGCACATGCATTTCGAGACCGATCGCTTCCAAACCGGACCAAAGCACCTCAGCATTGCTGCGGTGTCGGGCCCAAGCCATATCCAAGCCCTCTTCTGCCAACAGCCTGAGCGCTTCACGCATGCCGAAATTCATATTGACCGGTGCTGTGTGGTGATACACGCGGTCACTGCCCCAGTACTGATTGAGAAGGGAAACATCGAGATACCAATTAGGCACCTTGTCTTTCCGTGCGGCGAGCTTCGCTTCAGCGCGGGGTCCCATGGTGAATGGACCAAGACCTGGAGGGCAGCTCAATCCCTTCTGACTACAGCTATAGGCCAGGTCCACCTTCCATTCATCGAGATAGAGGGGGACCCCACCGAGAGAGGTCACGGTGTCGAGCAGGAGCAAGCAATCGTGCTTGCGGCAGAGATCTCCGATTCCTTCCATCGGTTGACACACGCCGGTGGAGGTTTCGGCATGCACCATCGCCAAGATGGTGGGCTTGTGCTCAATCAGAGCCGCTTCAAGCTCTTCCTTGGTGAATGCTTCACCCCAAGGCTTTTCGATCACCTTCACATTGGCGCGGTAACGACCGGCCATGTCCACAAGGCGGTTCCCGAAGTAGCCCTTGACAGCGACAAGAACGGTGTCGCCGGGTTCAACCGTATTGGCAAGCGTTGCCTCCATGGCAGCGCTCCCCGTGCCGCTCATCGGCAAGGTCAAGCGGTTGTCGGTCTGCCAGGCATAGCGAAGAAGCTCCTGCACTTCGCCCATCAACTCCACATAAAGCGGATCGAGGTGGCCAATCGGAGTCCGAGACAAAGCCTTGAGCACCGTTGGATCGGCGTTCGAAGGTCCTGGTCCGAGCAGCAAACGATCGGGAGTGCTGATCGGGGCAATGGCCCTTCGGTGGGACGAGTCAACCGACAGGGGGGAATGCGTCGTCGCCAAAGCCAGGGTCACCAATTAATGGCCAGCAGCCTACGCATAGACAGGCCTAAAAAGGGAGTAAAACAGTTGCTTTGCAACGCCTCTTGTAACGAGATCAAGGATGGAGCGCTTAACGCTGGCTGATGTCGTTTGCGGAAAGACCTGAGGCCAGATGATCGAAGGGCTTGCGAAGCATCAGGCAATCGCTCGGACTTGATCCCTCCGCCACCATGCGCTCGCAGAGAACATCGGCAAGCAGGATCATGCTGCGAACCGTGGGTCCGGTGGGAACACCCAGGCTCTTGTAGGTGTCGTCCAAGCCGTTCAGCACCCGTTCATTCAGGATCGTGCTGTCGTCGGCAATCAGGGCGTAACTGGCGTAACGGAGGAAATAATCCATGTCGCGCAAGCAAGCTGAAAGCCGCCGTGTGGTGTAGGCGTTGCCACCAGGCAAGAGCAGTTCAGGGTCGCCTACAAACAGTCTTTGACTGGCTTCTCTTACCAGCTCAGTCGCTTCGCGATTGATGAGCTCCACGGCCTTGAGTCGCAGCTCTGCTTGGCCGAAATAACCTTCGATCCGATCGATGGCCGATCGATCGAAATAGCGACCCAATTGGTCGTAACGGCCGATCAACCCGGTGATGGCATCACGCATGATGGGGGACGCTAGGGATCACTGGCTGGAAGGTAACACCACAAAGGTGGGCAGAACGCTTTCATCACCAGGGATCCAAGGAATTTGACAGAAACGGTTACCAAGCGCTGACCCGAGCCTCACCCAAAGACCTGACCAGGAGGGCGGCGGCAAAAAGTGCGCATTGATACAAAACCGTGTCAGATCGATGCCTACGGTTACGCGAGATACTCTCGGCTGCAGCCTCAACCATGGCTAAAACTGCTCAGGACGTTCTTCGTCAGATCAAGGACGAAGGGATCGAGCTGATCGACCTCAAATTTTCCGATCTGCACGGCAAGTGGCAACACCTCACCGTGTGCTCGGACATGGTCGATGAGGATGCCTTTCGTGAAGGCCTGGCCTTTGACGGATCCTCCATACGCGGCTGGAAAGCGATCAACGCTTCCGACATGTCCATGGTTCCAGACCCCGCCACGGCATGGGTGGATCCGTTTTATCGCCATAAGACCCTCAGCCTGATCTGCTCGATTCAGGACCCAAGAACGGGTGACCCCTACGAGCGTTGTCCCCGTGCTTTGGCACAGAAAGCGTTGGCTTATCTCTCCAATACAGGGCTGGCAGACAAGGCATTTTTTGGTCCAGAGCCTGAATTTTTCCTTTTCGATGACGTTCGCTACAACTCAAGCGAAGGTGGGTGCTTCTACAGCGTTGACACCATTGAGGCTGGCTGGAACTCCGGACGGGTGGAAGAAGGGGGGAACCTCGCCTACAAAATCCAAACGAAGGAAGGTTATTTTCCTGTAGCACCAAACGACACAGCGCAAGATATCCGCTCTGAGATGTTGTTAATGATGTCCCAATTGGGGATCCCAATTGAGAAGCATCACCATGAAGTTGCTGGTGCCGGTCAGCACGAATTAGGAATGAAGTTCGACGAACTCATTCAAGCTGCCGACAACGTGATGACCTACAAGTACGTCGTCCGCAACGTGGCCAAGAAGTACGGCAAAACAGCAACCTTCATGCCGAAGCCTGTCTTTAATGACAACGGCACAGGCATGCACGTTCACCAAAGCCTGTGGAAGGGTGGTCAACCCTTGTTCTTCGGGGAAGGCACCTACGCCAACTTGTCTCAAACAGCCCGTTGGTACATCGGCGGAATCTTGAAGCATGCTCCAAGCTTCCTGGCCTTCACCAATCCCACCACCAATAGCTACAAGCGACTCGTCCCAGGATTTGAAGCACCGGTGAATTTGGTGTATTCAGAGGGCAATCGATCTGCCGCCGTTCGAATCCCCCTCACCGGCCCGAGTCCAAAAGCCAAGCGCTTGGAATTCAGATCCGGGGATGCGTTAGCCAATCCCTATTTGGCCTTTGCCGCCATGATGATGGCGGGTCTTGATGGCATCAAAAACCAGATTGATCCTGGTGATGGCTTCGATGGTGACCTGTTTGAACTTCCCGCAGAGCAGCTCAAGGACATCGCCACCGTTCCTGCCTCTCTGAACGGAGCTTTAGAAGCTTTGAACGCTGATCATCACTACTTATTAGAGGGTGGTGTTTTCACCAAAGACTTCATCGACAACTGGATCAACATGAAGTACGAAGAAGTGCAGCAGCTGCGTCAGCGGCCCCATCCCCACGAATTCACCATGTACTACGACGCCTGATCCCAAGGAATCGCGTTGTACTGAAGAGGGTCGATACTTTGGTATCGCCAAACCAACCTGTTCGACCAACGATCCCCGATATGGGGATCTTTTTTTATCTATCTTCAACGATCAAGCTAGAAAAACGTGAACTTGCCTTGTGGCGAGGCAATTTAGGGTGAAATGTCAGAGCTTCTCGAGCTTTTTTTGAGGGGTACTCCAAACAAGAACAGTCTGGATCTCCCCCATTCGGGGGATGCCAGAAATGTGGTTTTTTTCGATACTGAATAGTTCATAGGGAAATCAACCTCCATTCACCAGCCCATGAAACCCCTGGTCCCAATCTCCGCCACGTCACTGTTCTTGTTCACAGCACTCTGCTGGGCTCCTCCATCAGTACAAGCACAATGGCAAGGCGTCAATGAAAAAAAGTGGGCCGAATTGATCGAATCCGACATCCAAAAGGGAGCATCGGCAGAAACAATATGCACAAATTCCACGAATTTTGCGACAACATCAAATGAAGATTCCTTCAAGAATTGGGCTTCTTCGATAGCACAAAAATATTGCACCGAGGGCGTTACAAAAACAGAAGCAACGGCTCCCGTTGCCAACAATGAAGAAGAATGCCGTCTCGACAGTTCCGACATCTACAGAATCAGCCTTGGAGAAAAGGTTCACAAGAGCAACAAGGGATGTTGGTCTTCATTCAATTGAATGCATGAACCCACTCAACATCCAAGGCAGAAAATAGATCCCATCGCATTCTGCTTCTCGTTAACGTGAATTACCTGGTGAATCCGATGACGATTCCATTTGGCGAGCACCAACCATCGGATGGGCAATCATCTCAGCTGTTCACTCCGCGCCTACGCAAATGGCTTGACGAGCGCTTGAGGCATCTTGCAAGCCAACAAAGAATTCAAGATGCCAGAGCTTTGCGTAGCGAATTCTCCATTGAAGAGCTTTCCACACGCTAACTTTTGATTGGCTGCGCGCCCTCAGAGTCGAGCAGGCCAGTGATGGAGAAGCGAATAAACTCTGTTTGGGATGGGGTTTCAATCACAAACAGGTATTCATCAATAAACCTCAATACAAGCCGATTCAAGAACCAACAAACCATATTGCTTAAAAAGCAACACCATCTACGAATCATTTCTTTTGGCGATCCATTCACCAAGCGGTATCGCGATCAAACCACCAACACCCAACCAGACAATCCAGAAACCAATAAAGACCAAACCCGTTGGCTCTTCCGGCAATGGTAAATAGCGGTAATCATAGGGGAATGAAAATGCCCACACCCAATAAAAAACCTTGACGGAATTAGGCAAGGACTGACTACTAAACACCTAGGACGCAATAAGTCTTGAACTAGGGAAGTTTAAGGCATTCCATGCTCAGACATGTCGCGGCTCCATGCCCGCATCCAAAGCCCATAATCGTCTTGCTTTAATCGATCTTGACTGATATCAAAGCCAAGTGATTGTGGGGATATGGGGATGTTAACCAGTCCCTTTTGAGCATTTCAATCAAGGTCCAAAAGAGACTAGTGATGTCTCAGTTGTGGCGAAGGTGAGCCATGGCGCTGTCGTGAAGATGCTTTTGATGGGCATGGCGATTAGCCCAAACACGCTGTTGAGCCTGAGCGCTATTGGAATCAAGAAGATCAGGATGCCCCTCGATCTGAGCCTGACTCGATTGGCTCAACCTTTGCTCATGGGCATGATGATCGGCCCAGGCGAGAAACTCAACAGCGGCCTTCTGGTGACGCTCTAACACATTGCCGCTGTAATCAACCGGGAGAGAACGAAGAACGGCTTTCATGACGCAAGGCCTCGTTTCGATGCAAATATTCTGTATCGGTTGATACGAAATTTGCATCCGCTTCACAATTCTTGCCGGAATGGCCTGATTTGCATCCTCGGTTGGATGGCCTCATCCATTGGAATAGGCGTATTGATCCAACTACAGCCCAATGGCGTCCAGCCTGACCGAAATCGCCTACCGCACCATCCAGCAGGGCCGGAGCCTGGCAGGACTGGCCCATAAGGAGCTGAGCACAAAAGCCATGGAGCTGTTGGCACCCGATGTCGTGCCCAGCACAGAACCGGTTCCTGACGCCTTGATGAATGAATTGCGACGCTCCTTGAGCGCCCTTCAGGACATCGATTGGCAGGAGTCAGAACAGGGGCTTTATCCCTCATCCTTGCTGTTTGATATCCCCTGGTTGGAGTGGGCCGAGCGCTATCCCCGCGTATGGCTTGACCTTCCCTCAAATTGGGCCAGGCGACGATCACGCAACGTCCAAGACATTCCCGATACGCACGACAAAGAGCTCTACCCGGATTACTACCTCCAAAACTTCCATCATCAAACCGATGGCTATCTCAGTGATCATTCCGCTGAGCTCTACGACTTGCAAGTCGACATCCTGTTCAATGGGTCCGCAGACTCGATGCGCCGCAGGCTGATTGCCCCCTTGAAGCGTGGCTTGAAGCGGTTTAGTGATCGCCCAGACGCCAGTCTGCGCATCCTTGACGTAGCGACAGGAACCGGTCGGACGCTTCACCAAATTCGAGCGGCTTTACCAAAAGCCTCACTCTTTGGCCTGGACTTGTCTGAGTCCTATTTGCGTCAGGCCAATCGTTGGCTCAACAAGGGAAGCGACAGCCTTGTCCAGCTGCTTCAAGGCAATGCTGAATCCATGCCCTTTGGTGACGAAAGCATGCAGGCGGTGACCTGCGTTTTCCTGATGCATGAGCTTCCGGCTGAAGCGCGGCAGGCGGTTCTTAACGATGCCTATCGATTGCTTGAGCCCGGTGGAGTTCTTGTTCTCGCCGACTCCATTCAGCTCAAAGATTCACCGCAGTACAGCGTGGCGATGGATAACTTCCGAAGGATCTTTCACGAGCCTTTCTACAGAGATTTCATTTCAGATGACATCGAATCACGCCTGAGCAACGCTGGCTTCACAGGGATCTCAGCTGAATCCCATTTCATGGTGAGAGTTTGGACTGCCAACAAGCCTTGAAGTGATTCCCTGACACACCCTTCTTGAGGGCGACCAACGCCCCATAAGGTGCAGGAACCCTTGCCGAGGGCCTTGATGATCAACCCTTTTTATGTCCGCTGGCTTCAAGGCTGGACATTCCAGTTGGTCCTAATGGAAGGCAAAGTGCAAGTGGAGGCGCATGGATTTGGAATCTGTATTCGTACATCCCTTATGCATGGAGAAACACCTCAGGATGCTGCTGATCGTCTCGTTCTCGAAGAAGACACGCGGCGCCACGCACTCCATCAAGCTTGGTTGAAAGGCCAGGCTGTGCCTGCCGACCACCATGAACTTCCTTCTTCTTCTGAGGGGCCTCTCACCGCGCCTGAATCGCTTGTGATTGTTCATCACAAGGCCCTCGTTGGTTAAACCAAGGGATGCGCTCTAGCTGCCCGACGACAGCTTGGCCAAGACAAATCCAATCAACACTCCAGGGCCGCCCCAGCGAAGCGAACGCCAAAATTTTGGTGCCTTTGTTGGTTTAAAAATCCATTCAAATTCATCTTGCCCTTCAACAAGTTGTTGAAGCAGGTTTCGACGTTGCAATCGTCGCCTCGAACGGACATCGGTGGCTTCCCAACGCCTTGGCTGAATGTGAATCAAAGCGGCCAGGGCGTGTAATGGACGTAGCTGTTTGCGACGGGAACCTGATGCCATGAAAGCGTTCACTGTGTACGTCACAGCCATGGACGTGAAGCATCAGGATAAAGGCAACCGATCGTCATAAGACCATGTCAACGGCTGAACCGCGCTGGCCAGAATCCGCCCCTGAACTGGCGCAGGAGCTTCATCGTTGCTTGAGTCTTGGCGACCGTGACTGGCATCGTTTAAAGACCGATGCCGACCGTCGCAGCGCTGAACTGATGGCTGCTGCTCTCTCTCAACTCATCCAGGGTGGAGAGCGCAACGATGTTGAGGAGCTCACCGAGCAAGCACTGCGCTGGATCAGACGGGAACTGAAAGACCCTGGCTGTCCGCATCGTTGAGGGAGGTCACGCGAGACACGGGACGGCGGCATGCCAACTGAACGCGATTCCCGCGTCGACTCCAGCGCACATCATCAAAACACTGATAAATCAAAAACAAGCCACGGCCTTGATTGGCTTCGATGCACTCAGGAAGCTCGCCGAGACGTGCATGGGTGGGGACTCCTTCCCCTTCATCCTGGATCTGCCAAATCATCCATTGAGGCGTGAGGATGCGGCGCACACGCAAACACTTGTTGGGATCGCCTGCGTTCCCATGACGCACAGCATTGACGAGAGCTTCCTGAAGACCAAGCTGCAGCCGACCGGTTGTCTCATCACATTCCACGGGATCGAGAAGCAACTCCAGCAAGGGAGAAAGTTGCAGCGTGGACGGAAGAATGAAATCAGCCCAGCGCGTTCGTTGAAACGAAGGGGTGAAATTAAAACTGAACGACCCTGAAGTCGATCCAAGCCGCGATGACATCAGGACCGAAGCATTCTGTTTTGACCATACCCCTCTATCCGATCCATGCCACAGAGCATTAACTCATTGACGAGCAACCAGGGACGGATGGTTGAGGAGGGCATCGATCAGTCGAACACCACGAAGCTGGTTGATCAGCGGCATATGGCCTTCTGGAGCCTTCAATGACCAATCGAATGCATTCGGATAACGCGTCCAGACTCCCTCCTGCTTCCAGCCAATCCGAGGCCAGAGCTTGTCGTAACGGCCATCGAGAGTGGCCAGCAAACGGGCCTGCACTGTGAACCCAAACCGGCCTTGGGAGTAGGCGATCCAAAGACGATCCATCGTGACAAGGTCCAGCCCCCTCATGGTCAAGACTTCGCTGAAATAGACGTATCCCCGCCGTTCAGCCTGCTCTCCGGCCAGCTTGCGAAGAAAAACGCTTGTGAGGCGATCAGCCTCTTCAAACCGTTCTTCGAGAAGAGCCTGCTGAAGGGGGGAATAATCCAGATCGGATTCCGAACCTGTGGCAAACCATCCCCCAGAAGCACCGAAAAGAGAACTCAAGGCCGACGGTTGATGACGATGCAGGGTCTGCAAAATCCAACCAGCAGCCCACTCGTCTCCTTCACGATCAAAGGAGGCAAGAGCAGCCGCACCCATGGCAGCCAGCTGATCAGCCGCTTTCTCGACTGCTGGGATCAAGGAGCGTTTTTGTCGTGATGAGCCACTGGAGAATTTCTCTAGAAGCTGGTCGACGCTGAGATCGGATGAAGAAGAAAGACCAGAAAGCATGACGTACTACCGGCTCTAACTGGCTCGGCGTTATCCCACTATGTCAGGGATGGGATCCACAAACGTGAGCAATATCGATCAGTTTCGAGAAGCGCGCGGAACGCTGGTTGATGTGCGCACCCCCTCGGAATTTGCGCAGGGCCATTGGCCTGGAGCCATCAACATCCCTCTGTTTGACGATGAACAGAGGGCCATCGTCGGTCGCACCTACAAACAAAAGGGCCGGAAACAGGCCATCGAGCTCGGCCTGAGCTTCACTGGCCCAGCCCTTGTTGATCTTTCCAAAGCTCTAACAAAGGCGGCTGGAGGCACGGACCAGCCGCTTCGGCTGTATTGCTGGCGGGGAGGGATGCGCTCCAACAGCATGGCTTGGCTCGCGGCTCTCCAGGACCATCCCACCCTTGTGCTGGAAGGCGGATACAAGGTGTATCGGCGCTGGGTGCTCGAACAATTTGAACGCCGCTGGCCCATCCGGTTGCTTGGCGGAAGAACGGGCACGGGGAAAACAGATCTGCTGATCGCCTTGCAATCTCTCAACGTGGCTGTGGTGGATTTGGAGGGGTTGGCTCATCACCGTGGAAGCAGCTTCGGTGGTCTTGGTCAACCCAATCAGCCCAGCACTGAGCATTACGAAAATGAACTTGCTGAAGCCCTAAATGGCTACGGGAAACAACACGCCCCTCAAATTTGGCTAGAAGCCGAGAGCTCTTCTGTGGGCTGCTGTCGCATCCCAAAGGCACTGTTCGAGCAAATGCAACAGGCACCGGTGCTCGAAATTCGCCGCAGTCTCGATGAGCGAATTGATCAGCTCGTGGATGTCTACGCCTGCCAAGACGCCGATGAGCTGTGCAAAGCGACGGAACGCATCCAGCGCAGACTTGGTCCCCAAAGGACACAAGCTGCTTTAGAGGCGATCAGAGATCAGCGCTGGCGCGATGCCTGCAGCGCGATGCTCGACTACTACGACCGCTGCTACGACCACGAGCTCAAACAAGCCAGTAATGCATCCAATCTTGATCTCAGTGGGCGCAATCCGAAGGATGCGGCAATCGAACTGCTGAACACCAGTCGCGTTGTACCGATCGATGCCCCTTAAGATCCCGCGTAGGTACTGGAGCAGCATTCATGGCAGACGGAAGCAAGGCAGTGATCCAGTTCCTGCGCGGAGTGGATGAACCCGTCGTTCCCGACATCCGCGTGACACGGAGCCGTGACGGACGCACGGGTCAGGCCATCTTCGTGTTTGAACAACCCGAAGCCCTGGCTCCTGAAGTCATGGAAGCGATCACGGGCATGTTCATGCTCGACGAAGAGGGCACGCTCGTGACCCGAGAGGTGAATGGCAAGTTTGTGAACGGCAAACCAAGCGCATTGGAAGCCACTTACACCTGGAAGAGCGAGCAGGATTTTGAGCGTTTCATGCGCTTCGCCCAGAGATATGCCGATTCCTCAGGTCTTGGTTATTCCCAGGATTCAGGCGAAGCTGCAGCGAGTGACAACGCGAACGGGTGAAGCTTCAACACTGGTTTGGACTTTGCGCTGTTCTGGCAACAGGCCTCCTCTTCTGGAGTCTGCGTGAAGTCCTGATCCATTTGTTTGCAGCCATCGTGCTGGCCATGGCTCTTTGCACCCTCGTTGGAGCCCTGCGTCAGCGCTGGAACCTTCCCCGACCCTTGGCATTGTTGGCCTGTGTTTTGGGTTTGGGGGTAATGGTTGCGGTGGCCTTAACCGTGATCGTGCCGCCGTTTACGAGTCAGTTTCAGCAACTCATTCTTCAGCTGCCATCGGCCGCAAAAGCGCTGAAAGAATTGCTTTTACAGGCGTTTTCGTCGGTGAGCTCCATGGTTTATGGCAGTGAGAGCTCCAGCAATTGGAGCCAACTGCTCTTCCCCAAAGGCTTGGCGGACAGCCCAGGTGGACCGGCCATTGCCTCCAGCGTGACCGGAGGCTTTTTGGGACTGCTTGGTTTGGCTGGCAATGTCGGCAGTGGTGTCGTGCAGCTTCTCTTCGTCATCGCCGTCACCTTGATGGTGGCGGTCCAGCCCCATGCCTACAAAAACGTTGGCATTCAGCTGGTGCCGTCCTTCTATCGGCGACGGGCACGGGTCATCCTCAACATGTGCGGCGATGCCCTCAGCAGCTGGATGATTGGCGTGTTGATCAGTTCGGTGTGTGTGGCTGTTTTAGCTGGCATCGGACTCTCACTCCTGGGCGTGAAGCTGGTGATGGCCAATGCCTTACTCGCTGGCTTGCTCAACGTGATTCCGAATGTGGGTCCCACGCTCAGCACGATCTTTCCGATGTCCGTCGCCCTCCTCGATGCCCCTTGGAAAGCATTGGCGGTCCTTGGCCTCTACATCGTGATTCAGAACCTTGAGAGCTACGTGATCACGCCTTCGGTGATGCAGCGCCAGGTCAATTTGCTACCAGGCCTCACCCTTGCGGCTCAATTTGTATTCACCGTTCTGTTTGGTCCGCTTGGCCTATTGCTCGCTTTACCCCTCGCGGTTGTGTTGCAGGTGCTCATTCGTGAAATCGTCGTTCACGATCTTCTCGACCCTTGGAAGAGGCAGAAACTGGCCTCATGAACGCTCGCACCCTGCTGATTGCCCTCACATCCATCCTGCTCACGCTGTTGTTGTGGCAGTTGCGCTGGGTGCTGCTGATTCTGTTCGGAGCCGTCGTGTTGGCCGTGACCCTCGACGTACCGATTCAGAAGTTGATGGAACGTTTCAGGCTCAAACGGCCCGTTGCGCTGTTGCTGGTTCTGGTCATCCTGTTCGTCGGCGGAACCTTAGTGGTGAAACTGCTCCTCCCAGAACTGCTGGGTCAATTCGAACAACTCACCGCGTTATTACCCAATCTGATCGACAAAATCAAATCGATTATTGCCAGTCAACCCAGCCTGTCGGACCTCAACATCAATCCCTCTGAATCGCTGAGCTGGACAGGGATACAACCCGTTGGAGCACAACTGCTTGGTTACGCCGGTGGTGCGGCGAATGGCTTGATTCAGCTGCTGTTGATGAGCCTGCTGGCGATCCTGCTCGCCCTGGATCCCCATTCTCATCGGCAGATGCTGATCGCCGTGAGTCCGCGTCCTGCAAGGGCTCAGGTCACGGAATTGCTCGATCGCTGCCGGGAAGCTCTCGGCGGATGGCTCGCTGGCATGACCATTTCAGCCACCGCCGTGTTTGTGCTCACCTGGACGGGGTTGGCCATCCTGGGTGTCCCTTTGGCACTGCTCAGCGGCTTGGTCTGTGGCCTGCTCACCTTTGTCCCCACGATTGGACCGACGGCAGCAACGCTTTTGCCGATGGGGATTGCGCTTCTGATCTCTCCAACCCTGATGGTGCAGGTGCTGGTCCTGCGGCTTGCACTGCAAAACCTTGAAGCCTTTGTAGTCACACCGGTGCTGCTCAGTCGCACGGTGAATCTCCTACCCACAGTGGCATTGACAGCCCAATTAAGCCTGGGAGCCCTGCTCGGGCTGCCAGGCGTGCTGCTTGCATTACCGCTCGTGGTGGTGCTTCAGGTGTTCATGCAGCAAGTGGTGATCAAGCAGATCATGGATCGCTGGGAGTTATCCCCCGTATTGCCATCCCGTGCTGCTGAGCTCGAGGGCAGAAGCATCACGGTGGAGAACCGCTGATTTCACTTCGCCAAGAAACACGGTGTGATCGCCATGGGCGAGTTCACCCACGAGCTCACACTCCACGGCTCCGAGGCCGTCCTTGAGGATCGGCAAACCCAAGGCGCCCGTGGTGAAGGGTGCGGACTCAAAGCGTCCGCCAACCGCTTGCTGAGGCTTGAAAAACACAGCAGCTAAATCCTTCTGATCGGCGGCCAATACGTTGAGGGAAAAGCGGCGCGTGCGCTGAATCATGCCGTTGCTGGTGCTATCGGCACGAACAGCCATCACCACAAGAGGGGGGTCGAACGATCCCTGTGTCACCCAACTAGCCGTGAACCCATTGACTTGATCCCCTTCTGCAACACCGCAGATGAACAAGCCATGGGGGATTTTTCTAAGGAGGACTTTCTTGGCGTCGAGATCAAGCGACATCGTGTATTCGAGGCGGACTTCCAACTTAGGAGTCAGCGCTCAGAGCTCAGAGCGACGCACTGGTCCGTAGTGACGCCACAATGAAGGGAGGAGGAGCAAAACCACAACCGCCAGGAGATGGTGCCGAATCGCAAAGATCACACTGGTGAGCGTGATGTGATCAAGCAAGAGCTGAATCTCCACACGTAAATCCAGCAGAGCCAGCACGCCCAAGAGCAAGGGAACCCAGCGTTGGGATCGAGAGCTGGGTGTCATGGCCAAATCACGCACCCGCCGTGCGTTGCCTTGGCCAGATACTGAGGAGGGAAGGGGCTAGGGCGATGCTGGACCAGCTGCCCACAATCACGCCAATCGCAAGCGCCACTGCAAACCAAAACAACGTGGATCCGCCAAACAAAATCAAACCCAAGAGCGGAAGCAAGGTGGTGCCACTGGTGTAGAGGGTGCGGGTGAGCGTGGCGGACACAGCACGATCCACCTGAGCATCCAGGGGTAAGTCACCATCTTCGCGTTGGCGTTCGCGGATGCGATCAAACACCACCACGGTGTCATTCACGGAATAGCCAGCGATGGTGAGAAGCGAAACAGCAAACAAACTGTCGACTTCCAAACCATTGATCAGTCCAAGCCAGGCGAAGACACCACACACAATCAACACGTCATGGCCTAAGGCCACGAGTGCCAGAACGGCATAACGTCCGTCGTAGCGAATGCTGATGTAGAGGGCGATACCGGCAAACGCGACCAGCAAAGAGATCAAACTGCTGCGCAGCAACTGACCACCAAGGCTGGGGCCAATCGTGTCAACAGATTGACCACCCACTTCAAAGGGACCCGCAATGGGCTCAAGGGCCTCGATCACGGCTTGTCCTTGGGAAGCGCTCAACGCTGGCATGCGCACTACCACCGATTCCCCTCGATCCAGCAACTGAACCCGAGCCGAAGAAAGATTGGGGAGGGTGCCGGAATCTTGATCGCTTCCTTCCGCAGGCAGGGTGAGGCCTTCAAGCGTCTGCTGGATATCGATGGCCCTGATGTCTTGGCAATTGTCTTTGCACAAACGCTCGAGCTGGATTTTGGTTCCACCTGTGAAATCGAGTCCAGGCCTTAAGGGTGAACGAATCTGAGGATTCGTCCAGCTCAGCACCAAACCCAGCGCGCTGATCAACAACACCATCACAGAGATCAACCAAACCTTTCGGCGTTGTCGACTCAGAGGAAAACGCAAAGGGCGTTCTTGACCAGTTGGGGAGGACACAGCCATGGCTCAAACAGCGGAGGAAGGCAGCTGCCTTGCGGGCAGAAAGTTGGTGGGGCGGCGCAGTGATTGATAGCTCATCAAGAAGCGCAAGAGCGTGCGCGTGCAGGTCAGTGCCGTGAACAGGCTGAGCAGAACACCGATTCCAAGCGTTGCCGCAAAGCCTTTCACCAGGCCCGTCCCGAGAAAAAACAGCGCAGCGCAACTAATCAGCGTGGTGATGTGACCATCAACGATTGAGGAGAAAGCTTGAGAGAAGCCTGTTTCGATCGATCGGATCAAGGTGTTGCCTCGACGTAATTCGTCTTTGATGCGCTCAAAGATCAACACGTTTGCATCCACTGCCATACCAATACTGAGGATGAATCCGGCCGTTCCTGGCAACGTGAGGGTCACTCCGATCAGCTCATAGGCCGCCAGGTTGAACAGGGCGTAAAGACTGAGTGCCAGCACAGCCACCACACCTGCCAGTCGATAGACGAGCAGCATGAAAATGGCGACCAACACCAAACCCGCAAGTGCGGCGATCAGGCTGCGGCGCACATTTTCAGCGCCAAGACTGGGTCCAATCGTGCGCACCTCAAGGATTTCTACCGGCAAAGGGAGGGAGCCTCCGCGAATTTTGACTTCTAGGTCGCGAGCATCTTCTGCGGTGAAGTTTCCAGTAATGACAGCGGAACCACCTGTAATGCCAGCGGCTTTGAACTGCTCACCCACTCCCGCTTCGCTAATTGAGGACCCATCAAGCACGATTCCGAGAAGACGCCCGGTGCCTGCGATTGAGCGGGTGAGCTCTGCAAATTTGTCACCCCCCTCTCGATTGAAGGTGAGCGTCACTTCCCAGCTGCTGCCGTTTTGCTGCTGTTGACGCCCAGCCGTGACGAGATCCTTACCGGTGAGTCCCGCCGGCTCGAACCGATCCACAATTTCTTCGTTGGCACGAGCCAGCAGCTGTTCCAACTGCTCTTGTTCAGAATCAGCAGTTCCTTCAAGACCCAACTCTTTTTGGGCCTTGGCTAACTGCTCAGGGGAGGGGCCATCGTTTTGATCGCCTGAATCAGAGTTGTCCTTGCTTTTGTTCAACTCCAGCACGCTTTCCAATTGAGCTCTTAGCTGCATCAATCCACGCAATTCCTCGTCAGTGCCAGGTTTCTGCGCTCTGAACTCAAGCAACGCTGTACTTCCAAGAACTTCAGCTGCTCTGGTGGGATCAGTTTCTCCGGGAAGTTGTAAAACCAATTGATTGTCTCCAACGGTTTGGAGAGTCGACTCGGCCACACCCAAGCCATTGACGCGGCGATCCAGCACGGCCTTCACGGCTTCCAGCTGCTCGGGTTTCACTTTGGTGATTTCACCGGAAGGCTGCACTTCCAAAGTGAGTTGACTCCCACCACGGAGATCTAACCCAAGCTCTAAAGGAAAACCGGGACTGATAAGAACCGATCCAGCAGCGATGGCCAGAGCGAGGATGAGGGCAAACCACCCCTGTTGACGGGCCATGAATCAGAGCCCCGTGCGCACGATGGCCTGGGCCGTTTCCACGATTTGGTGGGGCTGAATAATCGTCAGATTTTCCAGATTGCCGTTGTAAGGCGTGGGAATGTCCTGGCTGGATAAGCGAATGGGCCGGGCATCGAGATCGTCGAAGCAATGCTCCGTGATCAGGGCAATCAGTTCAGCTCCGATGCCACCGGTCTTCATGCACTCCTCCACCACGATCACCCGATGGGTCTTACGGATAGAGCGAGCGATCGTTTCCATATCGAAGGGCTTGAGACTGATCAGATCGATCAACTCAGCATTAATGCCATCCGCTTCCAGCTGCTCCACAGCTTTCAAACAATGGTGGCGCATACGTGAGTAGGTCAGGATCGTGACGTCACTGCCCTCTTTCACCAGATCCGCCTGATCCAAAGCACAGGTGTAGTCACCTTCTGGCAATTCTTCTGTGAGGTTGTACAGCAACACATGCTCAAAAAAGAGCACGGGGTTGTTGTCGCGGATCGCAGCCTTCATCAGCCCCTTGGCATTGGTGGGGGTGCTGCAAGCCACGATCTTGATGCCAGGCACGGCATGGAAATAGGCCTCAAGGCGCTGGCTATGTTCAGCTCCCAGTTGGCGGCCCACCCCTCCTGGTCCACGCACCACGGTGGGAATGGTGAAATTTCCCCCACTGGTGTATCTGAGCATCCCCATGTTGTTGGAGATCTGATTGAAGGCCAGCAGCAGGAAGCCCATGTTCATGCCCTCCACGATGGGCCTCAGGCCTGTCATGGCTGCACCGACAGCCATGCCCGTAAAACTGTTCTCAGCAATCGGTGTGTCGAGCACACGCAATTCGCCGTATTTCTCGTAGAGATCCTTTGTGACCTTGTAGGAGCCGCCGTATTGACCGACGTCTTCCCCCATCACGCAAACGTGGGGATCTCGGGCCATCTCCTCGTCGATGGCCTCACGAAGTGCGTTGAAGAGAAGGGTCCCTGCCACGGCGTTGCTGCAATCCCGGCCAAGCCGGCGTGAGTGGCCAAGCTATCTCAGCAACGAAAAAATCAGCCTCCTGCGGCAAACGTTGTGAGCAGGAGCACCGAGAGGAGTAACCCCGGAGAAAGCAGCAGGATCAGCTGACCAAGATCATGGGGAGTCATCACCAATAACCGCCTATGGCAGTTCAGGACAGAGATCTGAGGCTAGACAGCATCGGCTTCTTTGCCTGTAAAAAGACTGCGAAGAAACACAAGAAACAGGCCAATCCCAACAAAGGAAAAGCTGAAAGTGGCGAGGAAAGACATTCCGATCAACAACGTTTTCAACGCTGAGGCAATGCTTACGGCGGTGGCAGAACTGAACGTGGGTGGACGGTTTGCGAAATAGGTCACCATCCCTTTGCTCAATCCGAGGCTGATCCAGCCCATCAGCAAACTTGTGAGTGAGCCTGATAAGAAACTAAGAGGACCCTTCTTGCGTTTTGGAGGAACCTCTGGCGTCTCGCTATCACTGCTGCTCTTATCACTGCTGCTCATCTCACTCCTGCTCATGGCATCAGCTTGGCGCCATGAGCCAAAAATGAACAACTCCAGGCATCCAAACCGGCTTGCTCGAACCCATCACGGGCCGCATTCAACGCCTGATCAGCATCCAGTCGATTGGCAAACAGGGCGAAGCAACTCGGCCCTGAACCACTCATCGCCGTTCGCAGCTGCCCAGGAAGACCCTGAAGCAAACGAAGGGCCGTTTGCACAGAGGCTGTTTGAGGTGCCACCACATCCTGTAAGTCATTGCGCAGCGGAGGCGGCTCAGCCGTTCGAAGCGGATGCAACCACGAGGCTGCACGCAATTGCTGCCGCCGTTGTGCAAAAGCGTCTTCATCGCACAAATAGTGGTCGCCCTTGAGACGACGACACTCGCCATAGGCCCAGGGCGTCGAAACACTCACGCTGGGATCTTTCACCAGCACCACTCCGAAAGACTGCGCTGCTGCGGGGACGGATTCCAAACATTCGCCTCGGCCGAAGCAGAGCTGACTCCCACCCGCAAGACAAAACGGCATGTCGGAGCCAAGTTCCGCCGCCATCGCGAGTAACTGATCCAGGCTGTGTCCGAGACCCCAGAGCGTATTCAGCGCCAGCAGAGCGGCAGCACCATCACTGGAGCCTCCAGCAAGACCAGCACCAATGGGAATGCGTTTGCGCAGATGTAGATGAGCGCCAAGCTCATGAAAACCAGAGCGCTGCCGGAGCAGTTCGGCGGCACGCATCACGAGATTGTCGCTGCCGCAACTGAGTCCAGGCTGATCACAGCTCAGCTGAATCAATCCATCAGCGCTGTTGGAACAGTCCAGCTGATCAGCGAGGTCGATGCTTTGCATCACCATCGCCAATTCGTGAAACCCATCGGAGCGCTGACCGAGCACCTCAAGGTGGAGATTGATTTTGGCGGGAGCGGTGACGCGAACGGTGGCGGTCATCCGATCAAGCAGCAGAGTCGAACTGATTCAAACCCTTCGCTAGGGCAACCCAGGCTTCTGGTGCCACCTCCTGGGGTCGTTGCTGAAGGCTGATCCCCGCCTCTTCAGCCACCACTTGCAACTGATCCGGAGCACACAACGGGGCCAAGGTGTTGCGCAGCATTTTGCGTCGACTCAAGAAGGCCATCTTCAGCAGACGTTCCACTCCACGGGCCAGGGCAGGAATAGGACGCCGTTCGGAAGGGAAGGGATCGATACAGATCACCTCGGACTGCACTTTCGGTGGTGGTTGAAAGCAGCGCGGGGGCACAGGACAGACGTGGCTGCACCGTCCCAATAACTGCATGCGCACACTCAAGGCACTGAAATTGCTGTGGCCAGGACGGGCGCGGATGCGTTGAGCAACCTCGTGTTGAACAAGCAAAACCAGCCGTTGATAGGAGGGTTCAACGGGACGATCAAGACGACCGATCAAACGCTCCAGCAGGGGGCCAGTGATGTTGTACGGAATATTGGCCACAACTTTGTTGGCCGGTTCCCCATCAGACAGGTCCAAGGGAACCGAAAGAACATCTCCCTCTTGCAAGGAAAACTTTGGATGGCCTCCAAAGGTCTCCTGAAGCCCAGCCACGAGATCACGATCAAGCTCCACAGCATGGATGGCCGCTGCGTCTGAAGCCAGAAGACGTTCGGTGAGCGCTCCGCGACCAGGCCCCACCTCCAAGACGCGATCCTCGTCTTGGAGGTCCGCGGCCTCAACGATTCGATCCAGCACTCGCTCATTGATCAGCCAGTGCTGGCCAAAACGCTTGCGGGCCGTGTGCCCTGAAAAGGTCATGACATTCACAGCGTTGATTCACTGTGCCCTATGCAGGATTGAAGAACTCGGTCGATGGCGTGATGGCAAAGGTTCCTGTGATTTGCATCACTGGCCCGTCCGCAGTTGGGAAAACCAGCTTCAGCCTGAAACTGGCTCAAGCCCTGGGCGCGCTCAACATTGAAGTGCTCGTGATCTGCTGCGACAACTACTACAGGCACCATTGGCGCCCCCACCCACGTTTCGGATTTGACACCCCGGCGGCCATTGACAGCGACGCGTTGCGAACTGAGCTGGATCAGGTCAGCCATCACGCTGCAAGCAGCTTGCGCACCTACGACATGTCGACGCGTGATGTTGCACGCAAACCCCTGAATCAGAGCTACCAGCTTGTTTTGCTCGAAGGGGCCTATGGGCCGCAAGACCTGCTGAAGGATGGCTCGATCACAGCGTTGTTCTATCTCGAAGCCCCCTTACTGCTGCGCATGATTCGACGGCTTAAACGGGATAAAGAAGAGCGCGGTCGGAATCCCATTCAGATCATCCAACACATGCTGATGCACATGATTCCTGGTGAACGGGCCTTTATCCGCCCCCTGCGATCGGTTTCGGGGCTTGTTGTCAGCAACCCTCACCAGGGTCACCATGCTGCGATGCGGTGCATCCGTGCCTTGATGGCAAACGCATCAGACAGGTGATCACCAGCTGACGCCCGCAAGCGTTTCGATGCGGATCCAGCGCACCCAATGCCGTTGCACGGGAAGGGCTACGAGCGCCAAGACCACTTCGAAACAGCAGCCCTCACTCCAGGGGTTAGCGGCTTGCCAACACTGCAGACTTCGGGCCAAACACCTGCGTTTTGCCTGATCAAACGCAGCGATCCCCCCTCCATCCAATCCTGAGCGGCGGCGAGCCTTCACCTCAACCACCAGCATTCGAGTGCTTGGCAGAGACTGTTTTGTTAGGAGCAGATCAATTTCTCCATACCGACAGGTCCAGTTTTGTTCCAACAAGCGCCATTGATGCGCCAGCAAAATCTGTTTGACATAGCGCTCTGCTTGAGCACCTTGCGCTTGAGAGTTGGGCATGAAGGCACGGCGTGACGACATGCTTTCAACCATTCCCCCAATCAACCTGGCTTCAGTGCACAGATTGAGGGCTATAAACCTTAAAGATTGAATCGTTGTATGCGCATCGCAATTAGCGGCACACATTTACAAGGAAAAAGCACATTCGTGCACGATTGGATTCAACGGCATCATCACTACATTCGCGAAGAAGAGCCTTTTCGAGCGCTGCACCAGGAGGGCTATGACATTCGCTTTCGCCAAGAAAGCACGAGACTGCATAACGGGATTCAGATGTACTACAACATCAGCAGGCTTATGAATTATCAGCAAGAAAGTGACTGCGTTATTTTTGATCGCTGTCCCGTTGATTATATTGCTTATTCCCAGTACACAGCCAATCATCAAACCACTGACATCGACGACGAATTCGTTGAATCATTAGCAGCAAGAGTGCGAAATTCTCTTCAACAACTTGATCTAATCATCTTCTTACCGATTACGGGCCATTGGCCAATTGCGATGGAAGATGACGGAATTCGCCCGATTGACCTCCCCTATCGCGATGAAGTTGATTCCATCTTTAAAGAAATTTATAGGGATCATCGTTTCTCTGTGATGCCCATCAACAATCCGCCAGTCTTGATGGAGCTTTGGGGATCCAGGGAAGCTCGCCTAAACAGCTTGGAACAGGTAATTCAAGCCGAAAAGAACAAACGGATCTAAAAGTCCTAGGCTGAACAACAGTTGTCTCAGTCCCGATGCGATTGCGCTTATTGGCTCCGCTGATGGTCCTTTGGGTCACACTGGCCTTGCCGATGCAACCAGCATTTGCCGCGATGGATTATGCCAAGCAGGTGTTGATTGGTGCCGATTTTTCAAATCGGGAAATGCAAGGTGTGACCTTTAACCTCACCAACCTTCGAGAAGCTGATCTTTCTGGAAGTGATCTGCAGGGGGCAAGCCTTTATGGGGCCAAACTTCAAGACGCCAATCTGAGCAACACCAACCTTCGCGACGCCACGCTGGATTCTGCGGTCTTTGACGGAACCAACCTCACCAATGCGGTGCTGGAGGATGCTTTTGCCTTCAACACGCGCTTTATCAACGTCACCGTTGAAGGCGCTGATTTCACCAACGTGCCCCTGAGAGCTGATGCGCTCAAGGTGCTCTGTGCCAAGGCTGAAGGAGTGAATCCTGTCACCGGTCGAGACACTCGCGAGACCCTGGGCTGCTCATGAGCTTTGATCCCCGCAGCCTGGAGCGCCTCAAGGAGTTGGGCCGTTCGTTGCCTGAGCCGATCGCACCACCTCAACAGAACAAGGATCGGCCCCTCAAGGCGACCGAAAAACGCCATCGCATTGAAACCGAAGACAACCCTGAACGCCTGTTTCAGGAACTGATGAAAGCGAGCAGTGATGGCACTGTTCCTGAGCATTTGATGGCAAGGCTCAAGGAGGCTGAGCGCCACGTTGCGACTCAGAACAAAGCCAAGGCAAAGGCGCAGGTCCAGGCGCTCCCGTCATCCCAGCCCCTATCCAGACAACCGCTTCGCGGTGGCCAGGGCAAAACAACCAGGCCCTCTCGACCCAAGGTGGCGGCTGGAAGCGAAGAAGAATCGCTGTATGTGGCCTTTGGCCAGCTTCTTTTGGAAGATGACGAAGACTGCGTTTGAGTCCTGCATGCGTTGGGATCCTCAGGGATGAATCCCTCTCGCTGCCGGATTATTGCCATCGGGAAAGTTCGCAAGAGCTGGGTTCAGGAGGGAATCGAGCTCTATCGCAAACGTCTTCCTGGACTCACGATCGTTGAGTTGCGTGATGGCACTCCCGAAAAAGAAGCCGAATCAATTCGCCAGGCCCTGCGAAGCAATGAGTGGCCTGTGATGTTGATGGAACAGGGTGAAACGCTGACGTCGATCCGCTTGTCTGAGCGACTCCGCAGCCTTGGATCGCAGCGACTTGCCTTCGTGATTGGCGGTGCCGATGGCTTAACAGCAGAGCTCAAGGCCCTGGCCCACTGGAAACTGAGCCTTTCACCGATGACATTCCCCCATGAGCTTGCAAGACTCCTCTTGATCGAGCAACTGTTCCGAGCCCAAGCGATCCAGCAAGGCAGTCCCTATCACCGTGCGTAACCAGGAAATGTCATTGTTGGCCTCCTACTTGTCGTGATGCTGTCTTCAGCTCAAGCATCGATCGCATCTTTGGAGGCAGAGAGCATGGAGCCAAAAAGTATTTTGTGTTTTGGAGATTCCAACACCTGGGGAATGGCACCTGATGGGAGTGGTCGCTTGCCCTCTGAAACTCGTTGGCCCAATCGACTCCAACAGATTCTGAATCAGCAAAACCCTCATCATCAAACCTGGACTGTCTTTGAACAAGGCTTGAATTCAAGAACTTGGGTCATGGATGATCCCCTAGGTGCCGTTAATTATGGTGGCGACTACAGCTGCAACGGCAGGAAAGACTTGCCCATGATTCTTCATAGCTGCAAGCCTCTGCATGTTGTCATTCTTGCGCTTGGATGCAACGACTGCAAAAGTCATCTAAATCTTTCTGCCGAAGAGATCACTTCTGGAGCAAAAATCCTGATTCATGATGTGCGCATGTCCTATCAATGTGGACCACGTAACTCCAATCACCCCCCCGCGATTGTTTTAGTCAGTCCTGGAGTCATCCAAACCACGCCACAATCTCTTGCGTGGGGATTTAAAGGAGCAACTGCCAAGTCCCGTTTACTTCCCTCTCTGTATCGCAACCTTGCAGAACAAGAGTCGGTGTGTTTTTTCGATCTACAAACTGTCGCTGAAACGTCTCCTCTAGACGGTGTTCACTTCGGTGCCGATCAGCAGGATCCCATTGCTGCTGGATTGGCAGCACTCATCCCAACGATTGCATCGTGAGGGCGTTTGAGCTCCCTGTTCAGCCTCCGTTGTCTATGACGCCTCCAGGGCGCGGAACGTAATCGGCTCGAATTTGGCGATGCTCACACTCCAACACCGTGAGCTGATCGCCAGCAGTCCCCGCTGAAAGGCTGCGCTATCTCCTGTGGTGAGCCAGGTTGCTTTGAGAAGCGGTAAATCCTCAGGCAAATGCTCCATGCCCAGTTCGGCCATCAGCAAACTTCCGGGCCCCGCTTCGCGTTGCAAGGGCCCTTCACCACTTCGTTGCCAAATGCGAAGAAGGAGTTCCAAAGCCAGCTCACAGGCGATCTGCACAGGCACCCCCGCCTCGTCTTGCGTCACATCCCGCGGCAGGGAGCGTCCCCCGAGAGGCATCGCCCGTTTCCCATTCTGCTCAAACAAGGCGATGGCAAGGAGGTAGGGAGAGTCGGCCATCAGCAGCTGCTTCAGAGGTGATCATCTTGATCGATTCGAACTCCGAACCACGACTTTCGCCTGCTGCCACAGCTTTGCGCCTGCTGCCACAGCTTTGCGCCCACAGCAAACGCTTACAACTCCAAACAGAAGAGTCAGAACTGGGCTTACAAACGCTGGATCGGCCTGTTAGCGGCTCCAGGCTCAAAGTACGGCTGATCCCAAGGCTCATACCCATTGGACGTTACAACCGTCAGATTAAGTTAACAATTTTGTTAATTCTTACAAGCCAATAACGGAGAACAGCGCCAAGCTTCAGCCATACAAAATAAACTTTTATTTTGCTTTATGCACTTCTAGCTATTTACGCTCAAAACCATAGAATCAGCCAATGCTCATCTCATCACTTGAAAAAGCCTGAAATTCCCATAAACGAGTCAGAAAGGCTTAAAGCGCTGAATGAGTATAGAATTCTTGGCACAAAGCCCGAAGAAAATTATGACGATATTACCAAAATAGCTTCTTTAACTTGTGGCACTCCAATTGCTCTTTTGAGCCTTGTTGATTCAAATCGTCAATGGTTTAAAGCCAAGGTTGGCATTGAGGCTGAAGAGACTGTTCGCGATTGGTCATTCTGCGCCCATGCGATTCACTCCTCCGAACCTTTAATCGTTGAAGACGCATTAAAAGACGAGCGATTCTTTGATAACCCTTTAGTGCGAGGTGAGCCTAAAATCAGACTGTATGCAGGCTTTCCTCTGCAAAATGACGAAAACCTCAGAATTGGCACGCTTTGCGTGATCGACAAAGAGCCCCACGGCCTATCCGATACACAGTTCAACATCATGCAATCTCTGTCAAGACAAGCCGTTGCTTTTCTTGAATTGAGGAAGAGATCAATCAATTTAATTGAATCTTTCTGCTCACACACTGATGAAGGAAGCTTCATCTCAACATGTTCTTATTGCAGGAAAGCAAAAGACACTGAAGGACATTGGCAGCATCTGGATCAGTATTTATCGACACGCACGAATTTAAACTTCAGCCATGGCATCTGTGATGCATGCATTGAAGAGCACTTCCCTGATGTCCTTGAGGTCTGGGAAACAGAAAAGAAGAGCAAGGACCTGCAAAATCCAACCCCATAAGGGAAACCCTGTTCCGCTGGCATGGCCCGAGCCACAGCACGAGCATTAGAACACTTGTACCATTAAGCGATCGTCAGTGTGCGCTTCCGTGAATTCGGATCGGATATCGCTTCAGCCACCCCAGCCTTTGCGACTCCAACGGAAAGGACTCAGCCTTCCTCTGGCGAGTGATCAGGTTGCCGCAGGGTTTCCCTCCCCTGCTGATGACTACATCGATGTGGGGATCGATCTCAATGAACAACTCATTCGCCATCCAAGCAGCACCTTCTTTTTGCGCGTCAGCGGCGATTCCATGACGGGGGCGGGCATTCACCATGGCGATCTATTGGTGGTCGATCGCAGCCTCGACCCTCGCCCCGGCCGAGTGGTGGTGGCTGTCCTGGATGGCGCCTTCACTCTCAAACGCCTCGCTCGCTATCGCGGCCAACTACGCCTGGAAGCGGCGAATCCTGACTATCCCCATTTAGATCTCCATCGTTGCGGAGATGTGCAGATCTGGGGCGTCGCGATTCACGTGATCCATCCTCTTTAGCGCTCAGGTCGTCGCGATGAACCAGGTCACGGCTCTGATTGATGCCAACAATTTCTACGCCTCGTGCGAGCAAAGCCTGGATCCAGCCCTGATCGGCAGGCCAGTGGTGGTGCTCTCAAATAATGATGGCTGCATCGTGGCCCGTAGCGCGGAAGCACGCGCTCTTGGCATCGCCATGGGCACCCCCTATTTCAAAGCGAAGCGCCATCTGGAACAGCACAATGTTGTGATTCGCAGCTCGAATTACGCGCTCTACGCCGACATGAGTCAGCGGCTAATGAGTTTGCTGGAAAGCCAAGTTGAGGATTTGGAGATTTACTCCATTGATGAGGCTTTTGCCCGGCTGAGCCGCCCCTCGGACGGAAATTTGCATCCATGGGCACAGCGGTTGCGAACCCTGGCTCGACGCAACCTCGGTTTACCCATTGCCATTGGTCTTGGGGCCAGCAAAGGACAGGCCAAGCTGGCCAACCGCCTGGCGAAAGTGGTGCCAGCCCACGCCGGACTCTTTGATCTTGGATTGTGTCCTGATCCCGATCGCTGGCTGGAAACAATTTCCATTGAAGACGTCTGGGGCATCGGCCGCAAACTCGCCCTCTGGTGCCGAATGCGGGGAGTGGTCAACGCACGGGAGCTCCGTGATATGCCCAGTGGCTGCCTGCGCGCTAAGGCCGGCGTGGTGGGAGTTCGACTGCAAAGAGAACTGCAAGGTCATGCCTGCTTACCGCTTGATCTCGACCCCTCTCCGAAGCAGGAAACCTGCGTAAGCCGCAGCTTCAGCCATCCGATTACCAGCCTGGAAGAGCTCCGCGAAGCGATCGCCACCTATGTGGTGCGAGCAGCGGAAAAACTGCGCAAGCAACGTCAACGCACAGCGGCTCTCACGATCTACACGCGCACGAGCCCATTCATTCCAGCTTTTTACAGCCGAGCTGCCAGCACCAGCCTCGATTTACCCAGCAACGACACGCGGGTGTTGTTAGCAGCTGCCTTACCTCTGGTGGAACGCATTTTTCAACCGCACCGTCCGCTGGCGAAGGCAGGTGTTCTGATGCAACACCTGCAGGGAATCGATCAACTGCAACAGCATCTATGGGTGCCCTGTACGGAGGAAGAGCAGCAGAAACGGGAAAGCTTGATGGCAACGGTCGATCGTCTCAATCACCGCTATGGGCGAGGCACCGTGCAATGGGCCGCCTGCGGTCTGGATCCGAGCTGGACCATGCGACGCGAACGGCTGGGTCGAGCCGCCACAACTCGCCTGAGCGACGTGCCTGTGGTGCAGGCATAAACAATGAATCTCTCAAAAAAATCCGAAAGAGCGCCGTTTTTCATCAACACCACAAACACAGATCGAAGCCAATGGATTGATTCAATGACCAGTCACCATGTCAGTCACGATCTGATTCCACTTCTTCTCTGGCATGTTCTTGAACATCCAATCACGAACCCAGCCTTTAAGGTCACCACAAGTGGATACATCAAGGCCGCGTCATGATTCCTTAATCACTGAATCTGCTGCATGCTTACGCACCGCTTGGAACTCTTCAAATATGGCAGGAACTGACCGACCAGAAGCCATCAAATCTGCAAGAAATGCAGCATCAGCAATCGCTGAGCAGGCTCCCATTCCGGCATAAGGACTGGTGGCATGGGCAGCATCACCAATCATCAAGACACGATCACGGTACCAAGGAGATAAGGCCAAAAGATCGCCAGCCTGCGTAGGCACCATTTGATCTTCATCAGTCCATTCCAGACAGGACTGGATCAGCTCAGGAAGAGGCTTCATACGCCTAAGAATCTGATCTTTTTTGGACTCAGTTGCACGAGGGATATAGTTTTTAAAAGCCACATACCAGCGGGTTTCACCATGCCCGAGATCAGCAACTCCTGCTTTTACCCCCGGCTGCCAAAACTCCATTTGAGTGTTCAATGGTAACAATGGAGGCCGTTGATTAATCACTGATATCCAACCACCAGAACCAAGCATTCTGAGCTGAACTCCTGGATGAATAAACGTTCTAACAACACTATTAGAGCCATCGCAAGCAATTAAAACATCACCTTGATCCGAGCGACCATCAGCAAAAGTTGCGATCGCCTGATCCTCAACACTAGAGACGGAAACACATTCACTGCCAAGAATTAAATCATCACCAACCATTCTAGATAGCAATTCAGAAAGGCGAAATCGATTGATTTCATAACTATCCGCTCCCTGCAACCGCGACATCGCACCGATTGGCATCTCACAGACAAATCTTCCCTTTCGACCATGGATCCAAAATGCTTCGAGGGGAGTGCCTACCTCATCAACAGGAACACCCAAGTCTTGCAAGATTTTGATCGCATAACTCCAAATCAGAAATCCTGTTTTCTGATTTTGAAAATGATTATATTTTTCATGAACAGTGACAGGAATACCGTGCTTCTTAAGAGCTAAGGCAAGCGTGAGTCCAGCGATCCCTCAGCCTACGATCAATACCTTCATCATCAATCCCAGGAACTGGGCCCAGCAGGCAAACCAGCCAAGCTGAGCATTTAAGAGAAATTTAGAGCATAAAAATATCCAAGAACAATATTAGCAACAACAACTTAATACCTCCACCAGCAGCAGCTTCGGCTGCCCTGATGTTGTTCAAGCAAAGTGCCTATGGAAAGTCTCCTACGTCGCTGCCCAATCAGACGATCATAATGCTAAACACACCGAATCAATTGGCAAAAAACGATGATCTAAATGGCAACTCTAATGATCTTTCTACCCATGCATACCAACGAACATCCAACACTTACAACGCATCTTGCAATAGCTGCACTTCTAATTCACGTCGACTCAGCAATAAAACCATGCGATATCCATGGCTGTTAAGGCCTGTCTGTTCTCGGACAAGATCTGTATGAGCAAGCGCCAAACCACAGGTTTCAACGAAAAGAACGGGAAGACTACCGGCATGGCCACTCATGCCTTGAAGATCAAGCGCTTGACGCACTGCTTGTTGCGCCTTTTCAGCTCCCAGGCGTTCAACAAAAGCGGGCCAGAGGTGATTCACTGGCGTGTAGGTCGAGAAGTCAATCGTGGAATCAGTCATCAAACGGGCAACTGCTCAATCGCAACCATGATGAGACAATTTAAAAGCTTCAAACTTGTGTAATTGCAGCGGGTTTGGAGGATTGCAGTTTTCAGTTGCCCATACGTTTTAGGACAACGGTTAGGACAACTGGTTAGGGCAACTGGTTAGGGCAACTGGATGGACAATCCATGAGCGTGATTTTAGGGATTGACCTACAGGCTTGCCCGCCCTAGAACTTGCACAGTAGTTCAGGTGTATTAGTGAGCGTTGATCATCTATCCACAGCCGTCAGTCCATTGGCTGGAGCCAAGTCGCCAGCATTCCTGAGCGTCAAGACTGGTGACTGGGTGATCGTCCAAGCAGCACAGCAGGTCGCGCATCAACTGAATAACGATTGGTGAATGGGGCAGGTTGTTTTCTGTGAAGGCGGCGCTCGTGATCCACAAGTGAACACGATGTTTCAGGTGGCGAACGTTGACGACGGCGGAATCTTCTGGGTCAACGGTGATGAAGTGACGCCCCTTGATGGCAATTAAACATTTCAGATCGTCAGTCTTCTAATCCAAAGATTTGAACTATCAAATCAATGCCAACAAAAAACCCCGCACTTGGCGGGGCTAGTGAATATTCAGTCGGGAGATTGATAGCGACATCTACTCTCTCTGCTTTACTCTTGCGGGTTCTTGTATTGCTTTGGCCGCATTTGTTAAAGGCTTCAGCCTTGCTGTTATTATTTTTAGAGTCCAACATATTTTCCGTACTCTCTAAAGGTTCCATTGCAGATGATGACATTTCTATTCTTAGAATTCGTAAGGCTGAATGCCTTGCCTACATCAAAATCAAGATATCTCCAATCGCCACCTAGTGAATCACGTAAGTAGTTGTTGTTTCTTAATGACCCGTAGTAGGTCATTTTCTTGCCGTCTCGCCAATTGATGCGAATCTTGCCTTCGCCTAAGCGGTCTACCTTGCATGCAATTACCTGATAATTAAACGAGCAAGGAACAAATTTCTCGGCTTTCGAGGGAGTAAGGGTAATTGATGATGTGCTTACAAGTGTAGCGACACAAATCGCAGGTAAACTTTTCATTATTTGAAAGTGAATGGAGTACATATCTTTTGACCACTTCATCATTGCTGTAGCGGCAATAAAAGTGATCACCCATTCGGGTGAATCTACTAAACGGATCATGCCCCTAACGGGTTAAAGGCTCACTCCCAGCTGCCAAGCCATCAACCTGTCCTTTTCCTCTTCAATCAATAAAGGAACCATCCAGTCAGATTCGACCTCACCAGCTACCTCCCTTCCAAGCTCTTCAATGCCAAGGTCAAGCTAAGACTTGTAGCCATCAGCGTCATTAGCCCTCAGTGCCATCAGCAGCTCTTGAAGCAAAGCCAGCGTCATCTGAGTGTCGAGAGTCATGGGTAGGGGTCAACTGCTTAAAGCATTCCCCGCAGCAATAAAAAACCCCGCTGGTGGCGGGGGGAGGTTCATGTTCCTGGCTGAACTATTCCGGCAAGGACCGGAGCAACAGGTGCGATTCACAACCCTGCGTGGTGTTTTAAGCCAAACCCCGAATCTGCAAATTTGCGATCCCTCCCCCTCCAGCTGGGGACAGGGTGGTTTTCATGATTATTGGCTCAACGACAGCAATGCCTGGATCATTCCTGAGTGGAGCCGTACCGGCAGGGCGATAAAAGAACGCTGCAGCCGCGGAGTTGGCAGTGAACAGGGGCTGCGCATGCTGCATCAAGCAGGCCGCAAATTGCTTTTAGCTCAATCGTCCGATTGGAGTTTCATCCTGCGCGCAGGCACCACCACTGGACTGGCCAAAGAACGGA